>JBLING010000164.1:0-6384 GCA_047639155.1 bacterium | reverse complement strand
AATTCGTTGCCTTAACTTTCGGACAGCTTAATAAGTGTCAGAGTTTGAACGACATATCTGCCGGCATAGGCGTGAGTGAACTTTTTATTAGTGACCTTGGTTTAGACTTAATTAAAAGTTATTGGCGATTTGTAAAGTAATTATCGAGGTTACATATAATAACTGGTATTAGGTCTATATAGTGAATAAGTCCTGACTAATGAGAATGTATGAATTTTCTGAAAGAGTGAGAAGGAACTTTATAGATCGGTCGTTTCAATTTAACCGTCCAAACATTACCTTTGCCGTATTGTTATTCAAGTAACACTATGACACAGTTTATTCTAATCGTTGCCGTTTTAATCATCGCCTTATTAGGAATGGGCATACGCATGTTGCTCGTTAAAAATGGGGAGATGCGCGCAGGTTGTGCCGGCAAAAACCCAATGCTTCAAGAAGAAGGTGTTGCCTGTGGTATGTGTGGCGCAAAACCTGGAGAGGTTTGTAAGTCTGAGGATGAGTAAGTCTAAGATTAGGTCTAAGTCTAAGGTGAAATCTCCTAAACCTTAATGCGCCTAAAGCTAAGCGTCTTATAAACTATTAGCCATCAGGGATTATCCTCTAGGAGTTAGGGTAAAAGAACATAGAGTATAGAAAATAGAACATAGACTTTTTGTGCACGTTTTGTGAATTTTAGTCTGACTATACCAATGCGCCAAAAGCGAAACGCCCCAATATCAACAGATTCTTCGCAAGCTGGGTGTGTCGCCTGCTCTGAATGACCATCGTAGCAGTAAAGTCTTACATTTTACATTCAACATTTTACATTTTACATTTCTAATGAGGCATTCTGCTCGTAGATCTGAACCAACTCAATCAGAGTAGACAACGCAGCTTCCATATCCTGAACAGACACATATTCATGTTTTGAGTGAATCGCCATTTCGCCAGTAAATATATTTGGACAAGGCAAACCCATAAACGACAAACGTGAGCCATCCGTACCACCACGTACAAGATCAGGTCTTGGCGTTATACCAGCTCGTTTCATGGCTTCTACGGCATTCGCTTCGATATGTGGATGTTGGTCTAACATTTCGCGCATATTGCGGTATTGCTCTTTCACTTCTGTCTCAAAACGCGCTCTAGGAAACGCATCTATTGCTTCTTGTGCCAATTGCGTAACCACATTTTGATGGTTTTGCAACTGAGCGGTATCAAAGTCACGAATGATAAAATCAACAGACGCAGTTTCTAATTCCCCTTTAATGCCGGTTGAATGCACAAATCCTTCTCGCCCTTTTGTGGCCTCAGGACAAAAGGTATCTTTTGGTAACGAATCCATGAATCGTGCTAAAACACGCATGGCATTCACCATTTTGCCTTTTGCATAACCCGGATGTGCACTTACGCCCTTAAATGTAACCGTCATCGCATTTGCAGAAAACGTATCGCCCTCCAATGACCCACGCGTTCCACCATCTAGTGTGTAGCCAACATCCGCAGTTAAACATTTCATGTCTAGCTTGTCGACTCCTCGTCCTACTTCTTCATCAGGGGTGAATAAAATTCTAATATCACCGTGTATAACATCGTCTCGTTGCAATAGTTGGTTTGCCAATTCCATTATAATGGCAACGCCTGCTTTGTCATCGGCGCCTAAAAGCGTAGTTCCAGAAGCAGTAATGATGTCATCCCCCTTGCGTTCCAATAAATAAGGATGTTCTTTGGTTGTTATAACTTGACTATTGTCGTCTGGTAACACGATGTCTTTTCCTTGATAGTTCTCATGCAAGATTGGCTTCACGCCTTCTCCGCTACAATCAGGAGCAGTGTCAACGTGCGAACAAAAACAAATGGTTTGAATTTCCGACTTCTCGGAATTTCCTGGTATGGTTCCAAACACATAGCCGTTTTCATCCAACACTGCATCTTCGATTCCAATTTCGCGGAGTTCTTCTACGAGTATCACACTCAAATTGAGCTGTTTTGCGGTCGAAGGGAATTCGGTACTAAATGGATCACTTTGTGTATCGATTTGCACATAACGCATGAAACGTTCGGCAATGTTTTGTTGGATGTCGTTCATATTTTAATTATCGCTGGCAATTTAGGGCTAAGCACTTAAATCTTCAAGTGCAGTTCACCTATCTTTAATTTAACTTCACTTATCATAATTGTGCCTGTTCTTGGTCGAATAGTCGAAATAATAGATAACGCCTTGCGGTTAAAACTTATTTTCGACACAAATTAGTCCAACTATGTACAAAAAACTACTAACCAGCGCCTTAAGTCTTTTATTTCTCACTCTATCTTTCAGTCAAACGTATACGCCAGTATTGATAGAGGATATGATGAACGAAAACAGAACGAGCGACGCGGTAATACATCACATCACTGGGGATATGATGTATGTTTCTGGACTTAACGGTTCAAATCAAACCGTTTTATATTCAATAAACCTAAAGGATTCTACCATCCAATCTTTGGGTATCAACAGCACACAGCATAACTTCAATAAAAACTCGGTAACCTTTTTTGAGTACAATTCTTCGACCTATTTTACGTCGTCTAAATCAGGCGTAACAGTGTGGAAAACAGATGGTACTGCAAAGAACACGGCCGAAATTCTTACCGGAAAAATTAGTAAGATTCTATCAACCGATAAAGCCATATTTATGGAATTTGATTCTGACTCAACTGGTCGAGAACTATACGCATCAGATGGGACCCAAGGAAATATTCGATTGGTTAAGGACATTTTTACTGGAACCAAAAACAGTTCGATTGATAAAATGACTGCCCACAACGGGATATTATACTTCCTTGCAGATGACTCAACACACGGCAAAGAGCTTTGGAAATCAGACGGGACAACTAATGGGACGGTATTGGTAAAAGACTTTGCTACTGGTACTGGTACATCATCGATAAATTACTTAAACTCGTTTCTAGGGGAATTATACTTCACCGCTAAAAACCCAAGTGATGGTAAAACAAATGTGTTTAAAACCAACGCCTCAGACACAAGCTTTGTCGTTTTAGAAGATGCCTCAGGTGACACGTTCTACAATTTCAATAATGTTGCAATTTGGGACTCTGTTTTATACTTCGGTGGAAATCAAGTAGGTAAAGGCATTGAGCTTTGCAGAACAAATGGCACCAAAACGGGTACATACATGATTAAAGATTTGGATCCAGGAACATACTCCTCAAATCCAGAACAAATAACAAACTTAAACGGCACGATCTATTTTGTTGCTGACTATGACAAGGGCAAAGAGCTTTATTATACAGACGGCACAGCTTCTGGAACACGTTTAACCACAGATATGTACCCAATTCAAACAGATGCGTTTATAAACCATATAACGGCGCTGAATTCGGTGCTTCTTTTCTCAGCGCATAGCAACGGAAATTACTATGACTTTGAATTATATTCAAGAGGCAATGGCACATCCACAAAAAAGGTAAAAGACATATACCCAGGTTCTACGTCTAGTAAACCCAATCACTTTTTTGCCCACAACAACCTTTTATACTTTACGGCAGATGACAGCAAAAATGGTCGCGAAGTGTGGGTATCAGACGGTAGTTCAAGTGGAACAAGACTCTATTGGGACGTGATGAACAATACGCCAGACAACGTTATTGCATCTATAGCATCGACTCCTGACGGCGTGCTATTCAATGCAAGTAATTCGGATACAGCTGATGAATTGTGGTCGTTTGATCTTAATAGCAAATTAATAAAAAACGTTGTTTATTATAATGGCACAACACGCGGACAACCGCGTGAATTGATGTCGACATCAAATGGAGTTTATTATTCCATCCTACCCGGTTCTTTTGACATGGAGATTAACTACTATGACTTTAAGACGAAACAGGTAACTGAGATATTGGATAACGGAAAGAAAAACTACGTAGGCAACTTTAGACGAACCAATGGGAAGTTCTTTTATACGTTAAAACAGACCTTGTTGCCTAACATTTGGGTGTATGACGAAACTAGTAAATCCACACGTGTGGTAACTTCATCCATTCAGCCTAATGGGTTCGGTGCCGACGCAGCCAACCTTACCGTAGTTGGTGATCGTGTGTTCTTTTCTGCAGATAATTACACTGTAGGGTTTGAATTATATGTTACCGACGGTGTGTCCAGTAAATTGGTAAAAGACATATATGCCGATTATTATGATTCTAGGCCAGGTAGTTTGTGTTCGTTCAAGGACAGTTTCTTGTTCTTCTCGGCAACCACGCCAAAAAATGGTAGAGAACTCTATATAAGTGATGGAACTTCATCTGGCACAATACTTTTAAAAGATATCGTATTAGGTAGTGGATCAAGTAGTCCTAGTTATATGACTGAAGGTAACGGTATTGTTTATTTCGTCGCCAATGATGCCACGAATGGAGCAGAGTTATGGATAACTGATGGTACAGAAACAGGAACAAAAATTTTAAAAGACATCAACCCAGGAAGTAGTTCAAGTAACCCATCGAATTTGAATTATCACCCTGATTTAGAAAGGTTGTTTTTCACAACAACTGATTCAAATAGTATTGAGACCTTATGGTCGACTGACGGAACAGACACCGGAACTGTTTCAATTCGATCTTTCGTAGATACGACACATACATCCAATTTTGCAATGGAGTTCGCTCAATCGTCTGACAAGCTCTTCTTTACAGCAAGAACTGATTCCCTGGGTATAGAGATGTGGTCTTCCAATGGTACATCTGCAGAAATCGTCGTAGATATATTGGTTGGTTCTGAAAGTTCGCATCCTCAAACACTAACCATGTCAAATGGATACTTGTATTTTACTGCTGATGACGCGGTACACGGTAGAGAATTGTGGTATATGAATGCATCTTGCCTGAAAGCGAATATGGCTGTTGTGGGTGCTATTTGCGCTGGAGATTCTATTCAACCAACTGTTTCAGTTGTGAGTTTGTTTGATACTAAATCCTTGAAATACAATTGGTATTTAAATGACAGTCTTCAATCTTCAAATGCCAAATATGCCGACAAATTAGATTCATCAGGCGTTTATTCTCTTAGACTACTCGTATCGAATGACCAAAAATGTGAAAGTTCAGTTACGCAAGAAATAACAGTTTACAAATACCCGAAAGCTTCGTTTACGATTAATCAAGATACCCAGTGTTTTAAGGTGCACAATATGGTTTTCACAAACGGAAGTACTGGTGATAACGTAAACTACCTTTGGAACTTTGGAGACAATACAACTCAAACCAGCCTGAACCCTTCCAAGAAGTACAGCAAAGCCGGTGCTTATACCGTTCAACTTATAAGTTCTGAAAACGGTTTGTGTTCCGATACCGCGACTGGAAACCTGTTCGTTTCAGCAGAGCCTGCAACATCAGCAATTCATGGTCCGAGTACAAGCGACAACGATGAGGAAAGTTTCACTTCAAATGCGAGTACACAAAATCCAAACAAATTTGAATGGAGTGTAACCAATGGTACAATCGTATCTGGACAAAGTACTAAAGGAATCACAGTTAAATGGAATGTGCGCCCAACAACAGGCATTATAAAGCTTATTGAAACTAGTCCTGAAGGATGCATTGGAAATCAAGTAAGTAAAACGTGTAAGGTGAGTCGAAATGCAAGTATCAAAACGGTAACAAATAACACTATCGTAATTTTCCCAAATCCATCAAATGGAAACGTTACCCTTGAAATAGAAAATCCATCGGATATTACGCAAATTGAAATCGTTGATTGTATGGGAAAGGTCGTTTACACAACCACAGGAATTAAAGCGAAAAATGATTTAACGCTAAACATTAGCAGTGGTCTATACTTCGTTAAACTGACCGGTAAATCTAGACAAGCAACGGAAAGACTTTTGATTGACTAGCTGAGATCACTTTACGTGCTGCCCCTGCAGCACTCCGTTTACTTCAAAAATAAAAAAGGCACTCAAGCTGCTGTCTTTTTCTATTAGCGCTATTGATTCCTGTAATCCAAGGACCATACAGGCAGTTGCGTAAGCATCTGCGATGGCACATTCGTCATGAATGATTGTCACACTTTTCAAATCACTTATAACCGGTTTACCGGTCCTAGGATCCATGGTATGGCCAATAACATGTCCATCCACTTCGTAAAAGTTTTGATAGTTCCCACTGGTTGCCATGGAATTATCTTTTAGCGAAATGACTTCAAAGAAATCATCAGAAGTTGCGCCAACCTCTGGTTTATTGATGCCTATATTCCAGGCAGCGCTATTGCTATTAACACCTTTGCAATGGACTTCTCCCCCAACCTCCACAATGTAGTTGTTACTCCCAGTACTTTTAATATAATTCGCAAGGATGTCAACAAAATAACCTTTAGCTATCGCATTGAAGTTGTAGCTACGAAAACGG
>JBLING010000163.1:0-6388 GCA_047639155.1 bacterium | reverse complement strand
CTTATTAAATCTCTGCGGTTTTCACCGTCAGTTGGGTTTAATATTATTACCGGCGAAACAGGTGCAGGGAAGTCGATTTTAATTGGCGCACTTGGTTTGATATTGGGTGAAAGAGCAGATACAAAGACTGTTGCTGAGTCTGGGTTAAAGTGTATCATAGAAGGTGTCTTTGACGTGTCTAAACTGGACCTCAAACCCTTGTTTGATTTACATGATTTGGACTTTTACGACGAGGCAATTTTACGACGAGAGATATTGGCTTCTGGTAAGTCAAGGGCGTTTATTAACGATACGCCAGTTGGACTAAACATTCTAAAGGAGGTTGGAAGCCAACTTGTGGATATTCATTCACAGCATCAAAGTCTTCACTTAGGGAGTCAGTCGTTTTTAATGGATTGGCTTGATACCGTTAGTGGGTCACATTCTGCCTCAACGGAATACCGCCAACTCTTTTCAGAACTTCAAGAAGCGCAAAAACAACTATCTGGCTTGGAAGCTGAAGTTGAACAACAACTAACAGAGCAAGATTATTTTCAATTTCTGTTCAATGAACTCGAAGAATCAAATTTAGAACAATTTGCTTCTTCAGATATCGAGTCTGAATATGAAGTATTGCAAAATGCAGAAGAAATAGGAGAGGTTGTTGGCCAAACAGTACAATCACTGCAAGACGAGGAAGGCGCTTTGTTGAATCGATTACAAGGTATTACACACCAGCTATCTAAGCTAAAGGGCGGCGACATATTGAATCAAATTGTTGAACGCCTTACGGCAGCGCAGTTCGAACTAGAAGAAGTCGCAAATGATTTGAAAACCTTTGGATTTGGAATACAGCCTGATCCAGAAAGGCTGGAAGCCATAAATGATTTAATGGCCAAGCTGCATCAACTGCAAACAAAACATAAATCAAACTCAGTTGCGGAGCTAATTATCATTCGGAATAACCTGGAAGACAAATTATCCGAAAACGTTGGAAAGGAACATGAGCTAGAACGATTAAAAGCGACGATAGTCGCCAAAACAACGGCTTGTAAAAAGCTGGCCGATGATTTACATGACCTACGTTTTAAACGGTTAGGTGATATTGGAACTCAAGCAAACGGGGATTTGCAATATTTAGGACTAACGAACTCGAAGCTAATCTTAGACTTGCAAAAGACTAGCGAACTAACACGATATGGAATAAGTAGTTTTCAATTACTGTTCAGTTCTAATGCGGGAAGCACACCAAAGCCAGTGCATAAGGTCGCTTCTGGAGGGGAACTGTCAAGGTTGATGCTTATTTTGAAATCTTATTTAGCACAAAATAGAAATCTCCCAACCTTGATTTTTGATGAGATTGACACCGGTGTTTCTGGAGAAATAGCATTAAAAATGGGAGAAATGATGGCCAAGTTGGCGTCAAAAATGCAAATCATATCCATCACCCATTTACCGCAAATTGCGTCCAAAGGCAGTACACATTTTTATGTCTACAAGCAGTTGAATGATGCGCAGACCTTAACTTTTGTAAAAGAATTGGATGATACCGAACGCGTAAAAGTGTTGGCGCAAATGTTGAGTGGAGAAAATCCGACCGAAGGAGCAATTGCGAATGCGAAGGAGTTGTTGAATTAGATGTTGGGTAATTGGGGCGCGTTGCTTTTCGCTCATTGGGTATTAGCACTTTAGCGTTTTAGGATGAGCCGCGGATTCATTTGAATTGAAGAGGTCATTCAGAGTAAACTACGCTAGAAGTTTGCTCTGAATCTGTTGATGATTGTTGTAATATTTGACTGCTTCACAACGTTTAAAGCATTATGAGAAATGCCATAGTTTTACTTCTTTGTTTATCAATGGGTTGTACGCAGAATAACCATTTGGATTCAACGGTTGAGGTTAATTGTGCCGACTCAATAGTCAAAAGCAAATGTGTAGAGTTCGATTATGCAATTCGTAAACAAACGGTTCGGTATAGTAATGATTATTATGTGATACAAACTACGCCATTCTTAGGTTCTGTGTCTGGGAAATACTCCGTGAACGTTTTAGTAACACACGATTTGGATACAATAGTTAGCAAGCCTATAAACCTCGATTCCCTCATTCGTAAAATCCGGAAACATAACATTCACCTAAATGAAATAGATGCGACTGACCTTTTGGACTACGAAATGCAAGCGGTTATCCCAACAAATTGGGTTCGTGGCTATAATGCATATATGATTGCTAAAATGTCGAAGGCGAATGCACCAGATATCTTTATTCGATTTGCAATTAAGGTATTGACCAAGGACAATAGACTTTGGATTAATGGTATTAGTTATGACAATTCGGAATTTGAAAAACAAAAGAAGTTAAGGGTAACTGACAATTGAAAATGCTGAAAATTGTCTCTATGTTCAATTTTCAAAAGTGATACTCCTGAATCAATCAGTCCAGCGTCAGCTCGTCTTTCATCAAATCTATCCTGCACAACCCGTCTTTATAGTCAACATCTTCATACTCAATACTCCCTTACGATATCTCCTTTTCGTTCTGACTATTAACAAAAAGAACATTCCCAACACTGTCGTATCCCATAAAGAAGTCTTTGCCTTATTTTTTAATCAATTCGCTTCTGAACCCTACAATCGTTAAATCTGCATCCATCGAGTTTTTATTGATAATCTCTTTTGTCGTGATGCCTTCCATTATAGGTATAATGCGCATGTTGTCGGCCGAAATTGGTAGCCTTCCGGTTTTAATCATCTCTTTGAGTTTAATGCGTTCATTGGCGATTTCGTCAACAGGGTGAATCGCAAATAATTTAATGATACCATCTTCCCAATCAGGGTGACCAAGAATAATGTAAGCCAAGTAAATCATCAAATTGGCATTGTGATAATCATTACTCGTAATCCAAAGATGAATTTCATTGGTGAAGCCGAATTTCTTTTCGCTTGAACACAAAATACACGTATCGTATCCAACCGCTTGAACCATTCCAATATTATCCAATATCTCCTCAAGCGCTTCTTGCCTTCTTTTGTAATATTCAAACAATGCCATGTTGTTTCCCTTACCAGAAACTCCAGGTAACTGCAAGATTTGAGAAATAATGGATTTGTATGTTGGGTTAATTATAGTATCAACAAACACACTGCTTTTACTAACCTGTGTAAGCTTAATTAAACGTTTTAAGCATTCTCTTCCTTCTTCCGCAGACTCTTTGCTTAAATACCCATCAATGTGATGAATGTACATGCCAAAACCCTTCCTGTGCGAAATCCAGCGCAACAGGTCATACTCATCGTGCCTGCTAAATGAATCTTTACTGATAGCAACAACAGAAGGACGCCATTCCAACATGTTTTCCTCTTGTTTCGATTTTTGGAGGAATACGTGAAGGTTTCTACTTATCTGAAAAATGACACCTCTAAAAATACTGCTCATGTCGCTTTTATTGCGTTGCGATTGGGTAAGTACATAGTATGTTACAACCATCAACCCAATAGCAAGTATTGCGTAAATGGTGTTGATTTTAAACATGAGTATTATACACAAAACAGCCCCAATCAGACTAATATACCATCTCGATTTAAATGAAGGTCTGTAACCAGTATTCGATGCAAAATTTTCCAACAACGAGATGAGGCATATCGCACCGTAGGTAACCATAAAGAACATGGAAATGACCTCAGCAACTGCATTAATATCTCCAAGTAAAACAAAGAAGAACGCGATTCCACAGGTTAACATGGAGGCGTTGACTGGCTCGCCATTTTCTTTTTTTATCGCACCAAAGACACGGTTAAAACGGGGTATTGGTATAATCTTATCGGCAGCAATGGCATTTAATGTGCGGGGTGCCACCATTACACTACCCAGCGCACTTGATATTGTAGCAGCAGCCAGTCCGATTGGGATAATGGGACCCTAAACTGCGATCTTAGACATGACCAATTGATCCGTTAACATGCCTTCTTGTATGGCCGAACCCGCCAACTTATAGGCAATGAGGATATAAATAAACATCCCAATTACCGTTGCGAACAATGTTCCTTGAGGGATGGATTTTTTAGGATCTTTAAGATCTCCAGACAACCCAACTCCTGCTTTCATGCCTGTAAAAGCGGGGAAGACGATATCAAACACAACAAAGAAATTGTCTTTGTCTGCTCTCCATAGAAAGTTTTCTACCGGTTCTCAGGTACCCGCAAAAAACATGATCAATGAAACCGCTAAGATGGCAACGACAACATACAACATCCACATGCCTGTTTTGGCACCTTTGGTGTACATCAAAGCTGCAAGCAATCCAACACTAATTATTCCTAATATTCGCTTGGAAATTCCGATATCAAGTCCCGTACTTTCCTGAAGCGCCATTAAAACAGGACCAAACGCCTCCTAAACGCAATGACGTAAAAAGCAACACTAATGGCTTGGGACGAATAAAGCGCTAAACCGATGCTTGCGCCTATTGTTAAGCCAAAAGAGCGTGAGATAATATAATTCTCTCCACCACCTTCCACTTTTTGATTTGTCGCAATCTCGGCCAGTGACATGGCTGTTGGTATTGAAACCATATGACCAATAATCACAATGGTTAACGTGCCAATAAACCCAACAGTCCCTACAGCATATCCAAATCGGAGGAACATGACTGCACCCAATATTGTGGATATTGCGGTTAAGAAAACAGGTGCTGTTCCAAACTTACCTTTCGAATGCAGTAACTCTGACATAAGTCTTAATTATTATTTAATACTAGATAAAATATGAATGACGTAGATACGCGTCCGTCGAAATTTTGTACACCTATAATGAACATCATATGTTGACCTAAATGGATTTAATATATTTGACCTATGAATGTAATTGAGTTATTCAGAAACGACTTATGGAATGGTATTTGGCAACATGCGAAACGATTGATGCAGCCAATGTTAATGCCAACAATAATTACTGTGCTGTTAAATTCTGCAGTACTGTACCTCGCCTATTTAATAATAAAACCAATGCTTCCGCCGGAAGTATTTGAAGCCGGCGCAATTTCTTCTCCTGAAGAAATTACAGAATTAATGGCATTGGTGATTCAATCCATTACGGAAAATCAATGGTTATTTATGGGGAAAATGTTTATCGTCACTGTGCTGATGGCTGCTGTTACGGCATGGTATTATAATGCAGGCCTTCAAATAAGTAAGCAAACAGTTGAAAATAACGACGAGTCATTCAGCCCTACTTTGAGCAATTCATTTGGAGACAGCTTTATCCGTATGCTTGGTTTTGCGCTCATTATGGCGGTGGCCTCAACGATAGCTTCTGTGATTAACAATGCAGTACAATCCATAACACCAGGATTGGCTTTTTTGGTAAACATAGTGATTCAAATTTTCATCCTTCGGTTTTTTGCTGGAAGGGCATGGATTGTAATGGGTGATCAAACGGTAGTTGATGGATTAAAGCTTAGCTGGGAGAATATCACTTTTGTCCGCGCTTTAAAATTATTTCTAATTTTCTTGGTTGGTGGTATCGCTATCGCCTTGGCCTTAGGTTTAATTTTTGGGTTGTCAATGTTTTTAGGTAAAGCAGGTATCGTGATATTTATGGTCGTAATGCTTTTGGTAATGTATATCGTATCCGTCGTTGGAATATCGGGCTTGTCTGCATCTTTTTATCGCTACGTTGAGGTTGAGTATGAAACAAGTACAACTGCGGATGAACATATAATCGACTCAGAGGATTAATCTTGGGACATTCAATTACGAAACATGTTCGCGGATTTCATTGCGATGCTTACGGCCATGTGAATAATGCCCGTTATTTGGAGTTTTTCGAGGAAGCGAGATGGCAGGCATTGTCGGATAGCGATTTGATAAACACTTTCAATCACCTAGGTCTGCAATTTTTTATTGTAAACATCAATATAGATTTTAAAAAACCGGTCATGCCAGAGGCTGTGATGGAAATCAACACAAGTCTTGGTGCGTTTAAGCGTAAAACCATGTCGTTTATTCAAACCATTTCGGTCGACGGTCAAGTAACGACACAGGCCGAAGTCACGTTTGTCTTGTTTGATTCAGCAGCACAAAGTGCGACTTCCTTAACGGAGGAGATTGAACAATTGTTTAAAAGCTTCAAGAATGCCAAGAGTTAAGATAAACGAACCGTCTATATACGTGTTCTCAACGCGCATTCAGGTGCGGGTTTCAGATTTAAATTATGGAAATCACCTGGGTAACGAACGCGTTCTTGCATTCGCACAAGAGGCTCGACTGCACTTTTTCGCGCAGTACGGTATGAGTGAGTTGGATTTTTGGGGAACAAGCCTTATTCAAGGTGATGCTGCATTGACTTATGCCAACGAAGGATTCTTACACGATATGATTCAGGTTGAAATTGGAGTCGATGTTATCTCCAA
>JBLING010000162.1:0-6390 GCA_047639155.1 bacterium | reverse complement strand
TTTTTTAACTTAACCTTTGGCCCTTTTTTTGGGGAGGATTATAGTGAGAGTCATAAAATACTTGTTAAACACTAAGACTTTAGTTTAAGTAATCAGTAAAGTTAGAGTTCCGGCTCTGAGACAGAGCCGGAAATTTCTAACGATTCACTAACAGTCATTAAAAAACAACAGTATTTATATGAAAATATTCATTGATCAAACAATAGGAGCGGTTAAAAAACGTCGAATGGCGGTAATCGTATCTACATCAACAAATACAATAATAGCCTGCAGCATGTTTGTTATATCGACATTAAAGCCGAGTGACATATTTGCCAATACAACCAAACTTGAGGAACTTAAACAAGTCCAAAAAGATTCAAAGATTTGGAATAAAAGGAATGAACCCTCAATAGCACACTGATACAAGACGCTTTAATAGTTTAATTAGCCTGACCTATTTAAAAAATTAGTTAAGTAATCAGTAAAAATAAAGCCGGCCCTACTTCTAGGGTCGGCTTTTGTGTGTAGTATTATATCCTTTGATTAAAAGCGTTTTTACATGCTTTCTATATAGATAGTCTCATAAAACACCAAAACGTTGCATCAAATTCAAAAAAAAAGTGAAAAAAAAATCAAAATGTGGGTTTGGACAGGTTTTAGTATGTTTGTTATTGTAGATATGCGCTGGATTCAAATCATATTATGTATAATTCTAATGAATGTGTCGACCTCAGTTCGAGCCTTCATAGTTGATAATAAAAATCCCCCTGAAAGATTAAACATTCTTGAGCGTATAGAATCTTCAAAATGGCTAAATTTTTCGGCTAAGTGGATTTTACAAAACCACTCGATGAGTTTGCTGAATCGAGAAGATGTTGAAGTTTTGTCTACGCTAAGCAAAAAACGCATGTTGGAAGAAAGCGAGATTGGAACGGCGGGCGTTATTTTATATGAATTTGCAACAGGTGACGGTCCGTCAACCAGGTATTTTTCACGATCGGATAAATTTACCACATCGTTCAAACAATCGCCAGGTGTTCAATATCTATTAAAACAATATGTCGCTACTTACTCAGGTGATTCCTTCCATTTTTTTGATTCGTGCAACGATGTTTTAAACTACCGGTACCAATTTAGCCCAGTGTACAAACCATTGGATTTGAATACCTGGGATTTTAGCCTAAAACAACACTTTGAAACCTGGGATAAGAAAAACTTCAGTCAAATTATTTTGGGAAGTTTTAATGCTGATATTCAATACGTTAACGACAGTACAATCCGTATACACGCATGGAATCGAACCTCTAAAAAATCACTATATGGCGGATTTGGCAAAAGATGGCAACGGCCTTTACCACTTGGCACTACAACACAACACTTTACGTTCAAGTTGACTTTGTCGGACCTTCGTATATTACAGATCATCGAGTAATTGTTTTAGCTCGTTGTATAGCTCTGGCGTCAATCTTTTTGAAGAAGAAACTTGTATTGGTTCGATCAGGGCAAGATAGAAACTATGTTTAAGTCTGGCGGATTGGCCAGAAAGTTTGATACAATGTTTTAAAATATTTTTTGCCCAGTTTCCGAAAGTTAATTGATGTTCAGGATTTATCGTGTATCCAATAAAAACATCACTAAATACCACTATAATGTCTGAAGGTGGTTTAAAACGTGTTACCACAGTAGTTGGAATACCAATTTCACTTTCATACAAGTCGTGCGAAAAACTATCGTCGTTAAATAACCGTGACTTAATCAACTCAGAGAGTGCTTTATACCATTGAAATAGGAAGTCGATAGGCACTGTGACCCCACAAGCCAAAACAAAATCTAGTTCTTGTATCATCACTTCAGTTACTTGCTTTGACCACACCTCATTTACACAAAACGTTTGCTCCACCTTCCTCTCGAAATTCCAGGCGTCTGCATTGATCCCATTCCGTACGCCAAACAAATGATTCCATAGTAAAAACTTAAGTCGACTTAGGGTTTTGTTTTGTATGATATAATGTAGTGGTATTGCATTTGCGAAATAGAAATATTGATTGGGTTGAGATAGGTTGCAGCGTAATAAAATAGCATACATCTCATTCATATAATTATGAAATGATGCTGTATTAGCGCCTACCAATCGCAACGAAATTTTGTTTGATTGCCCATTACTAAACAGCACATCGAGTGGCATTGTATAGGATTGTGAAAGCAACCAAAGCTCTTGAAGTGTAAAAGCAGATTCTGCCCTAAATCGCCTATACACACTCTCTTTCGACAAATTGAGGTCGTCTGCTATCTGCAAAACCGGGTTGATTTTTGGGTCGATTTGTTTTGAGAGAATATCAAATAGACATTGTAGTACGTCAACAGGCATTTTATCGCTGTCATGTTTGGTCATGTTGCAAATATTGGTTCAATAGCTTTTAAGATGTCACCTAAAACTCCATAAGCGCTTTTTAGTCATTTTTCGTCACATGTTTATTCAAAATGAACAAGAAGTAACACAACTAAGCTTCGTTTTATCCGGTAATTTGTTCTAACCAAACAATAAACCAATATGAAAAAATTTAACATTATGGTGATGGCTGTATTAGTCGTCCCATGGCAACAAGCGTTGTCACAAAACCTTGATTTTGAAGTCCAGTATGACCTGAGTACGTATACATTGTATAAGGTTTCACCTGAAGATACGGATAAACTCTATGCCCAGGACACAATTAAGCTACTTCCGGAGGGCATACTAGAGCATGTAAAAGAAGGCTTCTATAACGACGGCACGTCTTTTAGTGATGTTGTGCTCGAACACCCAGTACCGTTGCTCGAAAAGTGGATTCAACCAATCGACCACATTGTTACCACTTCCAATCGTTTAGAAGCCTACGTAAATGGCGCTCTGATGTACAGTGAAGCCCTTTTGTTGGACGAGGCTAGTTTAATTCCACCAGCCAACTTTGCTGCTTTTTATCTGGGCACAAACAATTGGGAATTACCCATCAGCAATTCAGAAGTCATCCAATATGACAACGCTGGATTTGAAGTGACAATAAACACTGGCGTTAAGCTTGAATTGGGAAATGACACATGTTTACTCATTTATAACAAGACTGATTGGTCAGAAACTATAATCATCCTAGATATGGATGGCAATCACACGAAACGTAAGGTCACCTTTTTCAAACCGAATGAAGACGGGTTATTACTATATGATAATATCATCACCTGGTCAATGGATAGGCGGACGCAACCGTGTATTGAAAAAATCATATTTCAGCGATATTCAAATATTGAACGGGTATTTCACAATCCGAATTGTGCTCCAACTATTGAAAATGGATTTCATAGCATTTACGTACAAGACAGCGAATATAAATGGCTATCTGTCCATCAAATTGAAGGCACGAACCATATTTACATTGACATTCCTGATGTCGGACTCCCAATTGCAAGCGGTACGATTAAAGACATGTACGGAATAACGGTAATGGATTTGATTGACTTTGCCGTGCTAGATCCTTACATCGACTTAGGAGAACTACCTACTGGGTTATACAGCATCCAGATCAATGTCCCTAACCTTTTACCTTGTAAATTTCTATTTAAACCTTAAAACCAAAAATCATGAAACTATATATTATAACAATTTTGACACTGATAGGATCAGCTGCAATTGCCCAAGACTTGGATAATCTAGAGCTAATTCATTCTCCTATACAACCCTGTGCGTTAAATAAACAATTTACCATTCCTTTTTCTTCCATAACTATTTCCGAAGACACCATTGGATGGTTTACAGATTCTTGCACCTACCCTCCAGATAAAATACCATATAAAAACCACAACAAAGCTGAATCCGATACACGATTAATCTACTTTGTTCATGGGCTTGGAGGTGACAATAGATCATGGGACGCAGTTGATGATGCGCATACCAGTGAGTATACTTACACGCCTTTACGCGTTGATTATGAAGAACACCAAAGGGACTTTGACGAAGCCTCCTATGAGGTTTATACCGAAATAAATCGCTTGAGATTGAGCGCTTTGTACAACAATGATCGTGTCTTAACAACAGACAAGCCGTATGCCATTGGGCATAGTCAAGGCGGTTTGGTTTTGCGTGACATGGATCAAAAGTTTAAACAAAACTATGATGCACATTTTCAAGAAGATCACCGACAGTTTCACGGCATTATCACGTTTTGTACGCCACATTTGGGCACGCGAACTGCTACCTCACAGGCAGAGCTGAGTAAACTATCTGCTGACTTTTCATACTTAATCGGAAATGCAACACTCAAGGATCAAGTCGCCAAGTTTTCATTAAAGGTGCCTTTCTTATCAAAGAAGTTGCAAAAACTTTCAACAAGTGCATCGCTGTTGGTTGAATCACTCTCAACTGGTTTAATAGTTGATGGAATAAATATTATGTCTAAAGGACAGCAAGCCCCGATGACGAAACAATACGGTGAATTCGCGCCATACGTGCACCAAACAATGAACTTCAGCAATCCAAATACACCAAAAGCGCTGTTCTACGCAGAAGAATCCGATCCTATATTATTTAGAATCGCAACTTACATACTTGGACCGGGTGCAAGTGATTTTGTCCATTACCCACGTTTCGGTGCAAATGACGATCAGCAAATAGAAAAAGGTATAAATGAACTTAGAGCCAAGCTTTTGTCCGACATGGTCAGTCATCGTAAAGAGGCCGAAAAGATCAGAAAAAAGATCAATCGTACAAACATTCCGGTCATAGGGTTGGCTTTTTTACTCACTAAAAAAACCAAACTCGACCAGTTAAAATTACAAGAAGACGCCATTACCGCTGAGGCGGAGGCCGTAGCTTTTATAGAAAAGGTAAATACCATGTACAAAACTATAATTGGGGCTGTAGACATCAGACGTTTATTCAAACGGGAGGTTATCGGATATTGGTGTGTCACAGGCACGAAACAGGTTACGGCAACAATTCCATTTAAAGGGAAAACAACGTTTAGTCTTGATCAAAAACACAGAGTAGACAACATCCTGCTTTGTGATGGCAATAAAACCATTCCGATTTATGGAACCCAGGCGGTCGAACAAACTACAGATGCAGTACTTACGGTAAATACTCAGAAAGGTTTCCCTGGATGCGACAATCGATATAAAAGGTTGCTTAATGAAGTTCGCGTGTATAATGATCAAGGCCAATTTATTGGTGTAAAAAATGAATCCGCGGTAAACCACATCCAAATATTGAATTGCTGGCAAACTGATGAAGCATTACGCAGAATATATGAAGGCCGCGGTGTACCCGTATTTTTCAAGCTAAAAGAGAAATAGCAATGAAACGACTACTTTTCATTATGTATGTGATTTCGAGTTTAGGTTGTGATGATCGGACTACACCTTCAACGGACGTTTTGATTAATAACATGGATTCCGTTGGGGTCCATGACGATTTTGAATTACGCTGGCGTAAACAAACTACCAAACCACAGATTTGTAGAGGGACGTTTGTTTACGAGAAGGGAGTGGTCTTTTTTATTCAAGAAATGAAGTCGAATTCAAGAGACGAAATATTGGCTCTTGATAAACAAACCGGAGACACTTTATGGATTTGGAACGAGGGTCCATATTTCACCAACCATAGGTTTATACTTGAGAACACGCTCTACTTCACTGCAGGCACTTCTGTTTTTGCTATTGACTGCTTCACTGGACAAACCAAATGGCAATATGTCCCACCAACAAACTTGGCGTATATGAGCCTTTCCGTAAGTGATATGGGTGTTTACGTTTCATATCAGGACAGAAGACCTAACCCACAAAACAATGAGACCACATTGTATGAAATCAGTCCAAGTGGTATCGCTACCGAAGTCTTTAGAATAAATGCAAATGATCGAGATGGATTTACGTTCAGCTTTGACCATATAACACCTTGGAAACATTCAAATGGCGACATTATTCTTTTTTGCGAGAGTCGATCATGGAACTTTGGGCCCGCCAATAAAGGGCGTGCAGACTATGTGTCTATAAATAAAGATCGACGACAGATATACCACGACTGGGGAAACTTATTCCAGACAATTGACATTGGCGGTAAATCCGTACGAATCGAAGACGAAATATTTATCTCCTCAGGATGGAATCAGATTGCCGCTATTGACTTAGCAAATAAAAAATCAATTTGGCTGTCATCAATTCCAGATCAATTTGCGACCTCTAGTTTGCTTCCCGTCCACCAATTGAACGACAAAATCTTCCTAAGTATCGGGAATTTTGGTCATCTAAACATCGTAGATACTGAAGCTGGGAAACTCATCAAAAGTGTTTCAGACCTCGGAACAGACTGGTTTGCTACAAGATTTATTAACTATAAGGATATGGCGTGGTTTACGACCACAACTGGATTGTATAGTATTG
>JBLING010000161.1:0-6402 GCA_047639155.1 bacterium | reverse complement strand
GTGAACTCAATATCTCCGTCTTTTAATATTTTGAGCGGAACCGAGACGATTACCTTATCAGCTGAATAAGTGGCGTCTTTTGTTTTGATTTCGATTTTATCCGAAGTGTAGTCTACCGATGTTACCACTTCGTTGTATTTGATTTTGTCGACTATTGAAGGAAAAATGTAGGTATCAAAAAAGTTAAACCAAGATGCGTTGACAAACTTGTAATCGGGATTGTCGTAAACTGTCTTTACATCAACATCTACAGACGAATCGTTCACCATTTCTTGTAAGGTATTGGTATCGGACTCCAGCCATTCTGCACCCAAAGGAATGGGGAAATCGGTAAAGTCTGGATTAATTTTTATCCGTCCACCCACTTGAGCCGTTGCTTCCAACACTTCGACATCAACACCCAATTGCGTTAACAAATAAGCAGCCGACATACCACCAGGACCGGCTCCAACAATGATGACCTTTCCATTGAAATTCGACGTAAGAACATCCTTGGTGCATCCTACTAAACTCGCTTGAGCTGGTAATCCAATTCCAAGGATACCACAGATTTTAAGAAACTCTTTTCTATTCATTTGGATGGAGCTAAGATAAATAGCTTGCATAATAATTGGCACATAAAATTGTCAGCAATATGACGTCGAAAATGCAAAATGATAGTTCAAGACGATTTGAACCATAATTCCAATTCCGCACGACGTATACTTGTTTCTTTGTCTGCTACTTAAGGGGCAGGCTGACAACCATTTATCTATAAAGGTCTATTTTTACATTCGTTTTGTAAACCAGCGCTAGTGTTTTAACTTATGTCAAAATGAAGTTCAGAGCAAGTCTAAGTTTTCTAATATTAATAGTCTCGTCGTTTGTTTGGTACTCCTGCAACGACGAAAAACTCGTTTACGAACCTGAGGAAATAGATTCATTGACTTATGACACAACTTATATAGACACAAACCTCCCAAACAATATTCTTAAAAATGTACTTGTTGAACACATTGCTGGGGTGCGCTCTAGTAATTGCCCTAATGCGTCCAAACTTATCGAAGACATTCAATCAAACCATGATGTCGGAAGGGTTGTTGGATTAACGCTTCATTCAGAAAAGTATGGAGTTTTTACGTCACCTTATACTGAAAGTCAAGATTCTTTCAATACCAGTGAAGCAACATTAATTTCTCAATATTTAATAGGCGATGTAAATGGATTACCTTCTGGCGCAGTTGATAGAAAGTTATTCTCAGAGAACAACAAAGTCAATATGTACACTAATAGCTGGGAAAAATTCGTCAATATTCAACTCAACGATAGTGCTCAAGTAGGTCTAAAAATAGCCACCGAACATTACCAAAGAAGAAAGTATCTTGTATATGTTCGGACTTCTTTCATTGTTGCACAAAACACACCAACCAACCTTTCCTTATTCCTCGTAGAGGATCACATCCTATCCGCACAACTTAGTTCTAACCGTGTAATAGATCAGAATTACGAACACAACTCCATTTTACGTTTTGGGTTTACTCCTTATGATGGAGAGCTACTGCGAAGCAAAATTGCTGTCGATCAGGTTTTTGAAAAAGGATTAGTCGTTGATATTCCTGAAAATTTCAATGTTGAGAATTGCTCAATAGTTGCAATAGTGAACAAAAATGATTCAAGTGATGAAGTGCTTCAATGCCTTAAGTTCCCGCTTGTTCATTAACGTCTTCCTAAAGTAATAGTGCACATTGGCAACCTATTTCGCATCCAAACCCATTACGTATGCTAAACTTTCATTTAATAGCTCCGCCACATTATCGAGGTCGGTTAACATTTGCGGTGTGATTAAGAAGTAGCCATGCATGACCGAGTTATACGATTTAAACAAAGTGGTTTCTTATTGCTCCAAATATTGCTTTTGCATCTCTTTTGAAAATCGGATACCAATTTCTCCCGCTTTATTAAACAACGAAAACATGTGTCCATTGGCTGAATTGTAGGGCATGGTTTTCCCTTTTCGCTCAATTTTGGGGCACATCGCCACCAAAGTGTCGTATATCTTGAGTTGTTCTTCCCTGTTCATAACCGTGCATTATCAAACTTCACTGCGGTCTTTTTGCTTTACAACTAGGTACATACTTGTAACTAAAATGTTGAAATTACTGATAATTGGTGACGACTACTTACCAAGAGCCGTTTTTATTTGAACGATGTATTTGTCGTAATTTTCGTGACCATTATGAACAGGAAAGCTAAACCGACTGAGTACGTATTTTCCCATGGTTTTCGAAAGCAGAAGCAAATAAGTCCCATCTGTACTTAAGTGAGTAGGACATACTGCATATGGTTGTTCTCGTTTGGATCTACCCCGAAACGTTTCTCCAGTTTCTAGGTTTCCTTTTAAACAGTCGACCACAGATGCTTCAAAAGATACAAGTGGAGAATATCTATGGGTTGTGTCTTGCTCAGCTGCAGTTACCCGCACAATGACCACATGTGAATACGGTGAAAAATCATGAATTGGATACACGTCTCCGAGTTTAGCTGATTTGCACGCTTGTGTGCTCATTGTGTTGAAGAGCAGAACCGCTAATGTGGTAAATATCACTTGCTTCATTAAAGGGAATTAACATAGAAATAGAAACCTAAACCCACCAAAGGGAGCAGAACATACATAAAGAAATACTCGATCTTAACCCGTTTTGAAGTGGTATAAGGCGACCTGCTCATACTTATTGTATTGTATAACCCAGGGTGTTTTTCAAAAAAAATCGCCCCACCGCGTAGATAAATCCAATTGATACCCATCAGGTAAAGTAGCATAACACTGCATATGAAGGCAATTGTAATTGGATTGCCTGATTCCCAGTCGAATATGTCCCAAATGCTTTGCGACAATCCAGACAAAATACCAAATCCAATGACCAAATATGGGGCGTTCATGATAAACAACCAACCTTTCAAAAAATCATCATAACCTTTGCGTAAATCGGGGTTTTCTTTGATGTATTTTCTAGCTTGATAACGCATAACTATACCTTGTATGCTAATTGCTAGTATCATAATTATCCAGAAGTACTTGTCAAGAAAATTGTCGGATGTCATTGGTTTTGGTTTATCAATTTTTAAAGTTAGTAGGCTTCCTCCCCACTAATATCAGTTACAGTTATTTACTTTTTAGGTCCTTTCTAAACGTATCATACGGAAAATATTGCCCAGGACATTTTGTTGACTCTCCGCTTATCTTACCGTGAAAACCAACATGCTCATAATTAATGTTGTATTCTTTCATCAAACTATCCGTAAGGTGTAAAAGGCTTTGATATTGATTGGATGTCATTGCCTTTTGGTCCAGATTGCCAATGATGCAAATTCCCAATCCGTTCATGTTTCGACTCTTGTTGTTGTTTGAAAGATGTACGCCCCATAAATTATATTTCTTCCGTACATCGCTATCTACCTTGCCATCTTCCATTCCGTTTCCATTACCGATTATGTAATGATACGAAATCGCGTGAATCGGTTCTTTAGATTGTCTTTGGTCGTGGATGTTTTGAAGGTGTTCAATATTCCCATAATTTCCGGCGCTATGGCGAATGACGATATAATTCCACCTGTTTGGCCAATACATAACACCGAGTAAAACAATGCAAAGTATTGAGAGTAGAACAATTCTTCTTTTCTTCTGTTTTCTGCGCTTTTTGATAATCCTTTTTTACGAATATAAAACAGACCTGACAAATTTAACCAGACGCTATTTCAACAAACTAATCCTAACTTTCTTCTTCTTCAACCTGCTGTTGTTCAATTCGTGAATCAATTGCTGTGATTTGGATCTTTGCACTGAGACGTAGGCACAATCTTGCTTTAGTTCGATAACACCCAATTCAGATTTATCCAATTCGCCTTGTTTGAAAAACAAGCCCGCGATGTCTCCTTTTGAAATCTTATCCTGTCTTCCACCTGAGATGTGGAGTGTGTCCCACTTCTCTGTCTTTTCCTTGGCGAGGTTCTTCATCAGCTGCATTTCTGAGCCAATGATGAAAGGCGGCAACTCTTCTCTATCCCATTTTAGCACGTAGGCAGTTCCTTCTGCGTTCATTCGTGCAGTACGACCGTTCCGGTGAACAAATTCATCTGGACGTGGTGGAAGTTCATAGTGAATAATAAAATTCATCTCTGGAACGTCTATTCCTCTGGCAGCCAGGTCGGTAGCAATTAAAATGCGGTAACTACCATTCCTAAATTTTATCAGCGCACGTTCTCGATCGAGTTGCTCTAATCCACCATAAAAACAACCGTGGTCTACTCCTTTATTCATTAAGTAATCGCTCACGAGTTGAATCGAATCTTTCAAATTGCAGAATATGATTCCCGTCCCTTTACCCGTATGTTGTAACAATCGTGCTAAGGTTTCTAGTTTGTTCTCAATTTTTGAGACAACCACTTTTACCTCAAGCGCTATACTGGTTTTACGTAGAAAATTGAGGTGCATTGGGTCTACAATTCCAACAAATTTTGGAATCTTAACCTTCTGAGTAGCAGAGGTTAATATCTTCTTCTTAACTGAAGGTAGCTTGGCTACAATCTCCTGCATGTCTTCCGCAAAACCAACTTCCAGGGATTTGTCGAACTCATCCAACACCAAAAACTTAATATGCGATGTAACAAAAGAATTTCGTCTAATGTGGTCCGCGATCCTTCCAGGCGTACCTATCAGAATTGCTGGTGCTTCTTTTAATTCTATTTTGTCTTTTGACCCAGCGCGTCCGCCATAAACTGCATTCGTTTTAAAGCCACTGCCCATTTCCCTCGTGACTTGTTCAATTTGAATTGCAAGTTCTCTTGATGGTACCAATATCAATACCTGAATTTCTTTCAAGTCATGGTCCAATTCTGCAAGGATTGGAAGCAAAAAAGCCAAAGTTTTACCGGTTCCTGTTGGTGAGAGTAAAACTGTATTTGGATTCTGACTAATCGCAGCGTACGCCTTCTCTTGCATTGCGTTTAGCGCCTCAATACCGAGTTTTTTCAGGATTGCTGCTTCGTCTTTATTATTTCCAACCATGACTGCAAAGGTAAATTATAGGGTTGACGTGGTTTTACTTACGTGCAATTTATTTACTGCGACTATCGTTACCTTTGAACGCCATGAAATCATGCCTTTACGTCGTTCATATGTTGGTACTTATTGTAAGTACTACAGTTGTTGGTTACGCGCAATCTGCGGTTGACTATTCTAGTCAACATAATTGGGCCGTGACGCCAGATCGGTACCCAGAATCTTTGCAAAACTTGGTCGTTGATTCGACGTTTACAGCAACAGATGTATTTTATGTGTACCCAACACTTCATAGCGATTCTGAGGATACGTCGTGGAACGTTGGCATAAACGACGAATCTCACAGAAAAGAAGTCATTGATGTCGCAGTAAAAAATCAAGCCTCGGCATGGGCAAATGCTGGTAAATTGTATGTTCCATATTACCGACAGGCACACATCCGCTCATATTCCCAGCTTAATGGAAAAGGCAAAGATGCTTTGATGCTGGCCTATTCTGATGTGAAAGCCGCTTTTGAATATTACTTAACACATTACAATAAAGGCCGTGCAATTATATTGGCAGGTCACAGTCAAGGAAGCACGCACCTGTCCTTGCTTTTAAAAGATTATTTTGATGGAAAAGCACTGCAAGAGAAATTAGTCATTGCTTATTTACCTGGAATCGGATTATTCGAAACAGAATTTAAAACGATTCCATTGTTAACACATCCTGACTCAACAGGAGGTTTTGTGACTTGGAATACATTTAAAAAGAAATACCAAACACATCATTACAAGAAATGGTATGCAGGCAAAGCTTCAATAAATCCAGTAACTTGGGACTCGTCTAAAGTTGCGTTAAGATCGCTCCATAAGGGTTTTTTATATTCGAACGGACATCTCTACTGCAAAAGCTTTGAAACCCACTTAATTGGTGGTGGAGTCTGGATAACCACACCTCATTTCCCAAGCCGTCTCGTTTCGTTTACCATGAAGAACTATCATGTTGGTGATGTCAACCTTTTCTGGGAAGATATCCGCATAAACGCCCGCAATCGAGCAAGTGTATACTGGAAACGGGAATGACGTGATATTCGTCCCAGAATGTCTATTGTTTGGGTGCCGTCTTGTTGAACATATAACGGGCAATTTTCCATTCTTCACTTATCTTTTCAAAAACAAACAATTCACGGTTGGCTTCCGGATTTGACTCCCCTAAGGCGTGAATAAAAACCGACCCTTTTGAAGAAGTTGTCGCAAAAGCCAAATTCCCTTCTATTTCAATTTCCTCAATAAAGAATTCAATAGACAACTGAATTTGACTAAAGATGAATTCATAAGATGCCAAAATGTTCTCGGATCCAACAGCGGATGGCCCTTCTG
>JBLING010000160.1:0-6435 GCA_047639155.1 bacterium | reverse complement strand
ATACTAAGGTATTTATTGATAGTGCATTATTAGCTCTGTACATTGTGCCGTCATCAAGGTAGAATGAATAATTAGAATCTGGTTGTACTATTGTGTCGGTTTGAGCTCTACAGAGTTGTGCTGATGTAAATCCAATGAAAAGTAGCGTTAGGTTGATTAGTTTTGGCAAGGTTCAAATAAACTGAAATTCCATTACATATAGAAATCGCAATCTAGAATAAAGTCAAAAGCAACGTATTTATTTCAATTAGTAGTACAATTCCTCATTCCTGAATCAATAATTCTATTATTCAATCATTCAATAATTCACCCATTAAACCGCCCGCATCCTATTATTCCGCTTTTCGTGCTCAACTTCGGCAAGACCAAGTGCTTCCATCAAGGGTGGCATATACATTCCGAACCGGCCTTTGAAGCCGTTTTTTAGTCCGTACCATCCGCCGATGGGATTACTTTCAGATCTACCCCAATGTTCGACAGTGCCTTCTTTGGTCTCAACCTTCTGGTCTTTACTGCCTAATAACATCCAATCTCCATGGGCTTTTAGCATTTCATGCAAATCATTTATCGCTCTGTAGTCATAGTGCAAGATGGTTTTGCCAACTACACAAACGATGATTTCTTTGCCGTCTTTATCGTCTATATACATCTCATAATCAGAGGATAATGGTGGGGTTTTGAGTTCCCAAGGGTTGTCTTTAGTGCGTTTTTCCATTACTATATTTGTTAAAAATCAAAGGTATTAAAACTTGCAGTTTCATACCGTGGTTACATTTTGTTGTTTTTGTATAAATAGTTTGTCACACAGTAAACCGAATGCTGCACCCAGAAGATACCAAACCAAATCGAGCCATTTGAAATTATTACCAAGAATAAGTTTACCCAACCAATGTTCACGACAAGCTACCAGAAAGTCCCATTGTAACAACTGTCCAAATTCGATAAAAGCGCAAAAGCCAAAAGCCAAAATGAACAAGTTTAATGCGCTGCTCTTTGGCCAAATAATAGCCACCATGAAATATATCATGGTCGCGTAGAATAGGTCACCTATGGCTAATGGCACAATGTGGGACACCATATTCGACCTGGAAATGAGCCCAACCAAAACGGTTGAAATTATCCAAATAGCAAGAACAATCCTGCTACTATTCATTGTTTGAAAGGCCATTTATATATACTATCATTTCTTCATACACAGTCCGCCAACCTTTCCATCTACCACTCTCACTTAAGGATTCGTTGTGCCACAGACTTACATATAATCCACCTACAGAATGTACCAGGTCAATCTGTTTTTTTAGCACGGTGACTGAATCTTCAGGACTAAGGTGGTCATAGTGTAATGGTGTAATATCCATACAACAAAAAGGAACCAAGGTCAATTCTGTAGGCCTGTTTTTACTTAAGTCAAAGAATTTAAATGGTGCAGCAATGCCCGCTCTAAAACCCATATGAGTAGAATAGCCCATTGTGTAGTCTTCGTTAATCCCAATATCTAAAAGTCGCTGATAGGTCTCAGGCATTTCATGCATTAGGAAATGTTGCCTGCTAACTTGGATGTCGTCTGCAACAATATGTTCCAAGGCTTGGTGTTCCCGACGTACCATTTCAGCTTCTTTGTTGGATCGATAAGACGGGTGAATACCTACCTTCTGTTCTTTATCTAACTGTATTATGAGACGCTGAAAATCGATATTTTCTATAGATGTGTTTTTGTCAAATTTTCCGTATTTCCCGACTTGCATAAAGTACTGCACGTCAATGTCGTACTGTCTATGAATCTCCCTTTGCCAATCAAAGTTGTAAAACGGATCCTCTGATTTTCCTGTTAATACCCCGATTCGACTTTTTACCTCATCCCAATCCGACTGAGATGCATCTCGAATTAAACCACCGAGACTTCTTAAAAAACCTTTGTGCTTGTATTTCCACGCTTGGTCAATATCGATAGTGGATATATATTCAAACAGTCGTGGCTTGTAGGTCAATGTAGGATAAGCCTCTGAAAGTGCATCTCGCAGCTCCAGCGTCCATTCATTCACCAAAGGTCTGTGCATTATGTTTAGACGAGTTAAGCAACTCTGCGGGGCTGTAAACCGATTATGATCATCCCGTTCAAACGGCAAATACTCCTCATACCTTGAAACCAAGTAAAAGCTAGATGCGAATATGTCAAAACTGTTTGTGTCTCCAAACAAAATTTTGGATGTTCCAGCGTGTTTTATCACGGAAGTCTTGAATTGCTTTATGTCTTTTTCAAATAGTAATGAATGCGGTTTTATATAATAACCAGGTAGTTCAGGCCTATTTGAATAATTTATTTTGGCAGATTTGGACCCAACATAGGTTTGTTCATCGGTTGTAATCTCGAATTGAATGCCCAATAACTCATTAAATAGGAGTGAAGTTATGTACTTCAGTCTGGGCGAAGTCTGGCTACAATAAAGCGTTACGTAATCCAAGATGGTAAATGACTTATTTAAACTGGGCGTATGACGCGTCTAAAAGTTTCGCCAAGGTATAATCCTTTTCGGTTACGACATTACCTGCGTCGTGGGTACATAGGTCCACAGTGACTTTGTTGTAAACGTTGCTCCAATTAGGATGGTGGTTTAGTTCTTCAATCGCTTCAGAAACATCAAACATCCATCGGGTAGCATCTAAAAAATTAGTGAACACAAACACTTTGTGTAATCGATCGTTTTCTTCTTTCCAGCCGTCCATCAGTATTTAATTATTTTAAGAAAGGACGTAAATCCGTCCATCTTCAATTCTACAAAATATATTCCGGACTTGAATGCTTCTGGGGATAACGCGACAGTATTGGCATGTGCGTTTTGTGCGATTGTCTTTCCAACATTATCTGTTACGCTATAACTAAAATGTCGCCCTGTTTTTGATGTAATTGTTGCATCAGCTGTTCCATAACTAAATCCCGAAGTGTTGTAAGCATTGAATAACTGATTGAATTCAAGTGCCTTATCGGTACTTAAAAGTATTTTATGTTTTGAAAAGCAATTGCGAATGTCGTGGTGATATCGTTGGTCGAAGAGTAACGAATCTACGGTTAAAAGGATGTCTGCCATTTCTGGTATTGTCGCCGTTTTATACTGATAAAATAAATGTTCGAGAACAAGAGAGTCACAAGCTTCGCGCCCAATCTTATCGTAAATACACATAAGTGGGGTGGACCACATCTCTCGATCTGCATTTGAATTATCCTTCATATCCTGAGGATATTGAAGTTTAGCGCCAATAGATACTCCTTCAAAAAAAGGATTGTGACCATCCCAATTGAACATCTTTTCCCACGCATAATCTGTATACGATTTCGAGTAAGAAGCACTGAAGTAATCGGCATTTCCCTCTTCCATTGCACTTCGGTCGCGTGTGTTTGCATAGGAATCGCCGCCAGCAATAAAGGCCAAGGCATGTGAAAATTCATGCACCACAATCTCGCCATCCTCTCCATCATCAACGCCTCCTTCACCAAACTCAAGTTCAACTGGTGTGACACCGTAGTTAAAAGAGCTAAAATCACTTCCGTTGTATGCATGTGCATCGATAAGTAGGCTGTCGGGCAAGGCATTGCTAAATCCCAATTTCTCGACATATTGGCTCATGTTGGTAATATGGTAGAACGCGTTGACATCTTCAAATTGGTACTGACTTCTAGTAAACGAAAAAGTATCCGACACGGCAAAAGTTGGTTTTGTAACAGGGTTGCTAACATGTCCAAAAAAGTATCTATCCGACTTAAGCCAAAAGGTGTCATTTTTAAAGTCAACCTTCATGTCAACCCATTTACGTTCTGCATTTAGCTGAGGCACATCTAAATCAGAAGAGTCAATATATGGTGTCCCGTAGGTTCGTTCGGCAGTATTTAAAGGATTCACGAGAAAAACGTGTGCTTTGACCTGTGTATCTTGCACGTTGTAAAATAGTTTCGTTTCTAAGCGTCCTTTCGTTTCGCCATCTACCAGAATATCCCGACTACCAAAAGCATTGTCAACTTCGTCTAAGGTCCCGACTTGCCAATTACCATCGGCCAAAACAAGCATTTTGTGACTTGAAAGGAGGTTAGGTGTTAAAGCGACGTTTATATCAGGAACGTTATCATGTACATAACGGACGGTGCCATTTTTATCTGTATGCAGACGTATTTGTACGCCATAAATGTGATACTCGTTTTTGTAGACCTTGTATGTATAGTGATTGCCTGTAAGGCTGTTGGTATTTTGAATTAACTCAACGGAGTAACCAGGTTGGTTTATAACGGAATGGTGTTGCGTCAAATAATCAGTCACACTGTTCACATCTGGAAAAACATTTGGAATTTGATAAACCTGAGTTGGTGGTATTTCAATTGAG
This sequence comes from bacterium, assembly GCA_047639155.1. GTDB lineage: Bacteria > Bacteroidota > Bacteroidia > NS11-12g > UBA9320 > UBA987. The sequence goes on along the minus strand of JBLING010000160.1, from coordinate 2,064 downwards.
CCGGATTTTATTGGTATTGCAATCTCCTGACCATAAGATAGTTGAGAGAGTAAAATGTAAAACACTACAGCAAGCCAGTTTTTCATACTGTAAAGTTAACGCCTTTAGTCGCCATTAAGTTTATCCGTTAGTTCAAAATTGGGTAAGGATTCGAGTGAGGTGCAAAGCGCATTGTATGCTTCTAAGGGCAATTGAATTTTAAAATAGCTTCCAGGAATTGTCGGTTGATCTATAATCTCAAAACCCAGTCTGCTGGCATATTCATAAATCTGAAAGTCTTTAGCACCCATATGCCGCATCCAACATATTTTTTGTACGGTTTCTACGCTGATTGTTGCAAGCTCAATTGCCATTTTTGCAGCTGTTCCATAGGCATCTATCAGTCCCGAAACCCCTAATTTCTTTCCTCCATAATAGCGCACCACTGCAACCAACACGTGGGTTAGCTCTAAAGATTTAATTTCGCGTAAAATGGGCTGTCCTGCAGAATTATTTGGTTCTCCATCGTCGTTGGCTCTAAAGTCTGCACCATCAATTCCCAATCGATACGCGTAACAAACGTGTGTAGCGTCAGAATGAAGTTGTTTTAAGGTGTCAAGATTTTCTTTAATCGCCTCGATGTTGGCTACTGGGTAAGCAAAACCAATAAATTTTGAACCACGGTCCTTATGCAATACCTCTGTTTTTTTTAGTATGGTTCTGTATTGATTGTCCATTTACGCAGGCAAACTGATGAATACGATTGCCAAAATGGCCATCGCTATGCCGATTAGATTTTTCCGATTTAAATGTTCCTTAAATATTAGGACAGATAGGACAGTAGATAGTACAACAATGCCAATGTTATTTAGCGGATATACCTGTGATGTTGTAAAGAAATCGGATTGTAATGCCTTGAAAATAAAGAAGATGCTGAAGTAATTTGGAATGCCCAAAGCAATTCCTCCAATAATATTCTGTCTTGTAATTATTGTTTTTTTCGTTCCCAATCTATACACCGTAATCACGGTCCCAAAAATCGCTGCAGCGAAGAAGATCATAATTGTAGGTGCCGCAGGAGACAAATTCCCGATTTGCTGTTCGATAATTTTTAAAGATGTATCAATTACACCGCTACCAAGTAGTACAAACAGCGGAAGCAAAATGATGAGCACGTCCTTAGACATGGAGATTTCTTTCTTATCCTTTTTGCTCACGAAATAGACGCTCACAAGACTCATTACTATACCAATAATCAATAATATTGTTGGTTGTTCTTTTAAAAACAAGAATGCATATAGCACTGGGAAAACAACTCCCATTTTAGCCGCAATTACTGAAACACTTATGCCATATTTCTGTGCCGTGACAGCCATCCCGAAAAAGACAGAGACAAATAATAAACCAAGCAAAATAGTATATATGCCCCAACTGGAGGAATATGAATTAACGAGTTGAGAAACGGGTAAATCTGATGTAATCAATCCTGTAACCACGCACGTCCAGTAATTCACCATTATTGCTTGTTGGTTATCAACTTGGTACTTCGGGAAATAACGAAATACCAGATTTATAATGGAGGAGCATAGAATGCTTAGTAGTAAAAACATCGTTAATTTCTTCTATAAATATTTATGGTATTGTCACGGAAGGATAGTTGCTCAACCGCTTTTAACCCATTCAATGCAGGAGCCTCGACACCATTACCCCACTTTTGTGGAGCTTGAATTACGTGAATTTCGTCCCAGAAATCTGAGGTAATACATTGGTTTAATATGTGAGCGCCTCCCTCAATTAGTACCTGATGCATGTTTTTGGCATAGAGGACTTTGGAAAGTTTTTTGAAAATATCATCTTGAGCAGATGTTTCGATAAAATCGGTGTTTGTAACATTTCGAGATTTTCCTAAAACCAGATTTGGTAAACCGTCTTGGTATACGCGATGAGTCTCAGGAATTTTTCCTTCAATGTCCAATAAAACACGGAGCGGATTACGGCCAGAAACCAAACGGGTTGTTAGACTCGGATTGTCGACTATAGCGGTATTTGTTCCAACAAAAATAGCACCAGACTCAGCCCTTAATT
>JBLING010000159.1:0-6456 GCA_047639155.1 bacterium | reverse complement strand
AAGAATCTTGAAGTCAAAATCGACTTGACTAAAAAAGTGGATGGCCTGAGTGAAGAAAATTCTCTTAAAAAGAGTTTTATATTATTAAACAAATACCAAGAAGAATTCCGTAATACTGGGCCAGTACCACGCGAATTCAATAAAGAAATATGGGAACGATTCCGTTCGGCTTGTGATAAAGTTTACGAACAGAAGAAGGCAATTTTTGATTCTTTAGAAGGCGAACGGGATAAAAACCTTGAGCTCAAAGAAGTGCTGGTTGAAAAAGCAAGTCTACTTTCCCAAACTACGCCTAAAAAAGTAAAAGACTGGAAGGAAAAAGCTGGAGAATTAGACACTTTAATGGCGGAATGGAAGAAAATCGGTCCTGTGCCACGTGCTAAAAACGAAGTTACTTGGAAGGCCTTTAGAAAATCATTTAATACGTTTTACGACATCAAGAGTGCGTTTTTCAAACAGATAAACAACGAGCGTAAAGCCAATCTGATCATAAAAGAAGATATCTGTAAACGTGCGGAAGAAGTAAAGGATAGTGAAGATTTAAACTTCGCAACCAACGAGCTTAAAAAACTACAAAGTGAATGGAAAGATGTTGGGCCAGTCCCAGACAAGGTTTCCAACGCAATGTGGAAGCGATTCCGTGCGGCATGTGACACTTTCTTTGAACGCAAACAAAAAGCTTTTGAAGGCAAAAAGGAAGAAGAAACCAAGCATCTTGAGCAGAAGGAAGAACTAATCACAAAACTTTCTACACTATTAGAAGCTGGAAAAGCGGATTCTATTTTACAGGACTTGAAAACCATACAAAAGGAATGGAACCAGATTGGATTCGTGCCTATTAAAAAGAAGAAAGACCTAGAAAACCGATATCGCAAAGTATCAGACGAGGTGTTTAATAAATTTAAACTCGACCGTCAGAGTATGAAACAAGGTCAGATTAAAGAACATTATTCAAACCTTTCTCAACTGCCATCTGGAAATCAAAAGCTGAAGGATGAGTCTTTTAAAATTAAGAAGAAAATGTCGTTTCTATCTAGCGAAATTGCAACGTTAGACAACAACATGGAATTTTTTGGACGCTCTAAAGGTGCTCAAAAGCTGAAAGATGAAATTGCGGCAAAAATTGAAAAAACGAAAGAGCAATTGGCAAGATTGAAAACTGAATTGAAAGTGATCCAGTCGATGAACGAAAAGCCTGCAGCTCAAGATGCGGAGCAAGCGTAGATCATACAGTCTTACCAAGCGGATAAGCCTATATTTCGATTTCTTACATAAAGCCAAATCGTGGCAGTCTGTACATAGTCCGTACATTTTTAAACTTGTTCAGCATATTAAAAAAACGCCTTTTGTTTGGGCCAAATACCGGCAAATTGAAACTTTGCGTTCAAAACTAAAACGAGACAATACGTTGGTTTCTTTCAAAGATTTTGGAGCAAACGGCACCATCAGAGAAAGAACGATTTCAACCATTGCTCGTAATTCTGCAAAAAACCGGGCTCAGTGCAAGGTTCTCGCTCAAATCATTGAATATGTGAACCCCCAAGTTTCAGTGGAACTTGGAACGTCTCTAGGTATTAGTTACGCTTACATGGCAACAGCTGCGCCAAACGCCACGATAACGAGTATTGAAGGAGCAGCAGAAATTGCAGAGTTGGCCTCAAAAAATATGAGTGAATTGGGTCTTTTCGCCAATATCCAAGTTGGATCTTTTGACGAGAAACTTCCCCACTTGCTGAATTCGCTTCAAACGATTGACTTTGCATATATCGATGGTAACCACCAAGAAATAAGCACTTTAGACTATTTCAATCAACTGCTTGCAAGTTTGACTCCCGAAGGTTGTATCGTATTTGATGATATATATTGGTCGGAAGGCATGACAAATGCTTGGAATAAAATTCATTCTGACAAACGCGTAAGCCTAAGTATTGACTTATATCACATTGGCGTGATTTTTATTAGACCTGGTGTAGATAAGCAACACTTTAAACTACGATTATAAGCAGCGTTTCTTCATATTGCTTTACAACTTCCTTCCAGTTAAAACGGCTGACATGCGATTTATAATTGCGTCTGTCATCGTTCACAATCGCGGTCTTTAACTTTGTATAAAATGTATCATCCGTATAATAGAAGCAATCAAGTGATTGATACAAATCACTGTAAGACAAACGGTTAGGGAGAATTGGCGTTACTCCGCAATAGATTGCTTCCATAACACTCAAACCATAAAACTCTTGATTACTGGTAACGGGTAAGATGGTTGATTTGTTTATTAATCGGTAATACTCTTTTTTGTCCTTGACAAAACCCCAGTGGATGATATGTGCTTTAAGTTGTTCGAAAGCGGTTTCAAAAATAGGTGGGATGTTAGAGTAATGTTCGCCCAATACACAAAGATCAAAATCAAGGCCGTCCTGGCTCAGTTTAATCAAAGTCTGAAAGAATAGATCTGGATTTTTGTCGTACTCCCAGCGATGATTCCACAAAATTGTGGGTTTAAGACTTTTTACTTCTGTTGATTTGTCAAGTGCATCGCAGTCTATTCCAATCGGCATAACGCTGGACTTAGTCAAACCACGTTGTGCTTCACTTTGATGGAATTTTGCTTCTGGAAATGGCGCTAAAAACGTAGCTAGCTCAGCATAAAACACATTGATATGGAATTGGGAATTAAACCAGATGTGATCAGCTACTAGAATTGATTTGTAGTTAATGAGCCCATAATGGCGATCTTTGTTTTTATCAGAATAAGGTGTTTGGAATGGGTAAACTACCTGATTTTCATGCATATACAAAACGATTTTTGCGCTTTGATATTTTGGAGAAAGCAGTGATTTGAATAAAGCCACGTCCAACATATCGGTAACCAAAAAAATGTCGATTTGGTCGTTCGATTCATTGACTTTTTTGGCCAATTGTATAGCACCTGCTCCCATTCGCCATTTCCAATGGCGACCTGGCAACGTAAAAAGTATAGATTCAAATGAGGCAAATTTCGATAATTCATCAACCCAAGTTTTGTGGGATCCAGCATAAAAAGGTTCAACTATCGCAACTTTCATTATCGATTCGTTAACGCATTATCCCACGCTGGTTAAGGGCACGTTGGTAGGCCGAGCGATTCCTTTCATGCTGCGCATTCGTTTTTGCGAAAGCATGGTAGCCCGAAAAATCCGGTTTTGCGCAGAAGAACATATGCTCGGTATTGGCTGCATTCAAAACAGCATCAATTGCTTTTGTGCTCGGCAATAAAATGGGACCTGGAGGAAGGCCTAAATTCTTATAGGTGTTGTATGGACTTTCAACTTCTAAATCAGCGTATAAAACACGTTGTCGTCCTTCTTCCTTGATTAAATAACGTATTGTGGGGTCGGCACCTAGTGGCCAGTTTTGCTGTAAACGATTTAAGTAAACTCCAGCAATAATGGGCAACTCCGTATCCATCATTGTTTCTGCATCTACGATACTGGCTAGAATTACCACTTCATTTGGAGTTAGATTGATTTCTTCGGCGAGCAATTTGCGGTCCGTATTCCAGAATGAATTGTGTTCTTTCACAAATCGCTGAATGACTTGATCACCTTTTGTCGCCCAGTTAAAAAAGTATGTATTGGCAACAAAAAGACAAGGCCAATTTTCTTTGTTGTATCCAAGGCTGTCCAATATAGATGTGCTATCCATCAACCGAATTAACACCGTTGAATCTACTTCCAACGGATTTGCGATTTTTGGGAGGATTTGAGCTCTATTCAAACTCCCAGTTAACACAACCTTAATGTCTGTTGTTTGACCGGAACGTAACGCAGATATCAAGTCTCGATTACAAAGGTTGTCACTCACGATATATTTGCCTGGAATAACGCGGTTCGGCAAATTCATTTTTTTTGCAACGATATCGAACGCGCTTTTGTTTATCAAAATTGCATCAAGAGACGAGGAGAGTGAGTCGTAATTCCAGTTGGACCTAACAAACAAAGTGTGTGTTCCAGTCTTCGAGTCTATTACATTATCCTTCATTATGTAGGAATACCCAAACCATCCAACAACCATACCGATTAACATCAGTGCAATTGCACTATATCCAATTATTTTTCTCATCTAATCAAGGCAAATATACAACCCAAACTCATCGCCATTAGAAGCCATTAAAATTGTAGATTTGCAGCAATTGGATATGAAGATAGCGCTGTTAGGTTATGGGAAAATGGGCAAAGCAATTGAGCAGATTGCGCTTCAAGCAGGACACACAATTGTGTTAAAAGCCGACAACTCTACTTACCAGAAGGATATACTGGAACAAGCTGATGTTGCAATTGAATTTAGCACCCCCGCAACTGCTTTGTCGAATATCAAAAATTGCGTTGACGCCGGCGTTCCGATAGTAGTTGGAACCACAGCTTGGTATGACCAATACACAGAAGCTTGTGAATACGTAAATCAGCATAAAGGTGGCCTATTTACCGCTACAAATTTCAGTATTGGTGTTAATTTATTTTGGAAGATCACTACCGAAGCAAGCAAGCTGATTGATGCTTATGATGCGTACGAACCGACCATAGATGAAATTCACCACACTCAAAAATTAGATGCTCCGAGCGGCACAGCAATAACCACAGCAGAAACGCTTCTAAATCAGTTTGGTAGAAAAAATAAATGGGTTCATCATGAAAACGGTCAAGGATCAATTTCGAATGAACTAGAATTGAGTGTTCGTTCGTTCAGAGAAGAAAATGTGCCAGGAACCCATACAGTGAAATTCAATAGCGATATTGACTCAATTGAGATTACGCACACCGCGCATAATCGAAAAGGATTTGCAACAGGAGCCCTCAAAGCAGCTGAATTTATGTGCGACAAGCAAGGCGTTTACAATATGAATAACTTACTTAACTTATAACTGAAATGAATTTTAACCCGATAGAAACTTTTAAGGAATTTAGAACCCGAACGAAGGTCGTTTTAATCGTTTGGACGGTTTTGAACCTCTTAATTCTGGGAATCTTACTTTTCGCAGCACATGCACCTGTATTTGGTAGTATCATTTTCTTTCTAATTTGGGAATTGGCAGTTTGGGGGTATTATGTGTATCGCTACAACTTTAGGCACATGCATAGAATTGGTGAGTGGGTTGATGCTATCTTGTTTGCGGTTATTGCTGCAACAGTCATCCGAAGCATGTTTATTGAATTGTACCAAATCCCTACTTCATCAATGGAGAAGTCCTTAATGGTAGGTGATTTCTTATTTGTTAATAAAATGAGTTATGGTACACGTTTAACAATGACGCCTTTGAGTTTTCCTTTTGCACATCATACAATGCCATGGATTAATACTAAGGCATATTCAGAAGCAATTAAATTCCCGTATTACAGACTCCCAGGTTTTTCCAAAATAAAGAATGGAGACGTTGTTGTTTTTAACTGGCCAGATGAAAGGCTTGGAAGACCTCTAGACAAAAAAGAAAATTATATCAAACGATGCGTTGCTATACCAGGAGATACACTAACCGTTAAGCGTGGTATGGTGCACATCAACGGTGTTGCTGAAGATGCACCACCAATGCGTCAGTTTTCGTATATCGTTCGAAAAAATTCAACTGGCGGTTTAGGGAGTAAATTTATGAAGGAGCAAGACATCACTGATGTTGATACTCTCCAATCTTCTGCGATGTGGTTGATGCAGCTGAACGACAAAAATCGTCCGTTTGTTCAAAACAATAGCCTTGTAAACACTGTCGACACGGTTATCCATGAACGAGGTCAAAACGACGGAAACCTTTTTCCAGTTAGTAGACAGCATAATTGGAGTCGCGATTATTATGGAGCATTGTACATCCCAAAAAAGGGTGCAACGGTAACTTTAACCGAACAGAATTATCCAATCTATGAACGTGTAATCCAAGTGTATGAGCAACATGAAGATTTTACTACGCGTAATGGTAAGTTCTACATGGGCTCTGAGGAAATTACAGAATACACTTTTGAATTGGATTATTACTTCATGATGGGTGACAATAGGCACTATAGTTACGACTCACGTTTTTGGGGATTTGTTCCAGAAAATCATGTTGTCGGCAAAGCTTGGTTTGTGCTGTGGTCAATTCGACATGACATTAAGAAGTTCAAAACAATTGACGGACAAACTGTTGAAAGCCGCAAATTTGACGGTATCCGTTGGAAGCGTTGTTTTATGGGAATCAAGTAATGGAAAGAAGTCAGATGCGGGTCGTCTTTATTGGAACCCCTGATTTCTCAGTCCCCAGTTTAGACGCCTTATTTCAAGCAGGTTATAATATTGTTGGTGTTATTACCGCACCTGATCGCAAAAGCGGCCGTGGCATGAGGTTGCAGCAATCCGCAGTGAAGCTATTTGCTGTTGAAAATGAGATTCCAGTTTTGCAACCTACCAACCTAAAAGATTTGGCGTTTCAAAAGGACTTGGCAGATTTGAATG
>JBLING010000158.1:0-6471 GCA_047639155.1 bacterium | reverse complement strand
CACAGTGCTACTCAGCCACATGTATATAGTATCGACGACAACCAAGGGGAAATTGTGCGGATGTTGGAAGACAATAAGGCGTACAAAGCCAAATTAGGAGAATATAAGATGGGGCCCATTGAATTCAAGAACATTGACCTTGAAAATGGCGTGAGTTTAAATTCATATACGATTAAACCTACCGACTTTGATTCGTCCAAAAAATATCCTTTGTTGATGTTTGTTTATGGAGGACCTGGCTCACAACAAGTAAAGGACAACTGGTTGTGGCACAATTATTTTTGGCATCAAATGTTGGCAAATGAGCACGGCTACATTATCGCTGTTGTCGACAATAGAGGTACTGGTGCTAGAGGTGCAGAATTTAAAAAGATGACCTACTTGCAGCTTGGGAAATATGAGACTGAAGATCAAATTGCTGCTGCAAAGTATTATGGGAATCAATCTTTTATTGACAGTGCGAGAATTGGCATTTGGGGATGGAGTTATGGAGGATATATGAGTAGTTTATGCTTAACCAAAGGTGCAGACGTTTTTAAAACGGCAATTGCTGTTGCCCCCGTTACAAACTGGAGGTATTACGACAACATTTATACGGAGCGTTATATGCGCACACCACAAGAAAACGCGGATGGCTATGACGATAACTCACCAATTAACCATGTCGAAAAATTAAAAGGAAATTATTTGCTAATTCACGGAACTGGTGATGACAATGTACATTTTCAAAATACGGCTGAAATGGTGAATAAAATGATCCACCAAAATATCCCATTTGATTCAGAGTTTTATCCAAACAAGAGTCATGGTATTTCAGGGGGATACACACGTCTTCATTTATTCAATCGCATGACCGACTATATTTTAGAAAACCTGTAATCTTGTTTTTCTGAGTACATCGTCTATTTTTACAAAAATTAAAAACAGAAATATATGAGCGAAGAAGTAATTTTAGAAGAACACAAAGGCGACGGCATGCCTGAGTATACCTCTGGGCACCCGCAAGGCTTGATGACCTTGTTTTTCTCAGAAATGTGGGAAAGGTTCTGCTATTATGGAATGCGTGTTCTGCTTACTCTTTATTTAGTAAAATCACTGATGAAGGGCGATGCTGACGCAGCCTTAATTTATGGTGCGTACACTGGTTTGGTATATGCTGCTCCTATTCTTGGGGGTAAGTTAGCCGACAAATTTTTAGGGTATCGTTATGCGGTATTATTAGGTGCTATATTAATGGCAATTGGTGAATTCATTATTCTTGGAGGTACCGAACATATGCTCATGATAGGTATGGGTGCATTAATTGTTGGTAACGGTTATTTCAAAGCGAACATATCAACGATTGTTGGGAAATTATACAAAGACAATGACCCACGGCGTGATTCTGGATTTACAATTTTTTATATTGGAATTAACATTGGTGCTTTGCTTGCCACAACTGTCGTCGCCTACGTTGGAGAAACATATGGATTCGACAAAGGGTTTGGGTTAGCAGGTATAGGTATGTTGGCTGGATTTTTTATTTTTTGGTCTGGTCGAAAAAACTACAGCGCATCAGAAGGACTAGAATTTACGGAACTTGGTAAGAAAAAGGCCTTTGGTCCGTTTAACTGGATTCAAGTGATTACGGTTGGTTCACTTGGTTTAATACCACTGTGTTATATCCTAATTCAACACAACAGTTGGATGGATTACATATTGGTCGGTTTGTTTTTATTTATATCATATTCGATGATATCCGCCGGAGCAAAGGAGGATGCGAAACAAAAAGTGAGCATTTGGCGAGACCGAATGATTGCCTTGGTAATCTTCATGATAATCAATATTAGTTTCTGGGCTTGTTTTGAGCAGGCAGGAACGTCACTTACATTGTTTGCAGATAGAAACGTTGATAGATTGATCTTTGGTTGGGAAATGCCAGCTTCAATGACTCAATTCTTCAACCCTGCGTTCATTATCATATTTGGATCGATCTTCTCTGTAATGTGGGTGAGATTATCCAAAATTGGAAAGAACCCAAGTATACCTTTAAAGTTCGCATTAGGTATTCTACAACTTGGTCTTGGCTTTTTAGTTACTCAAGTAGGTTTACAATTTGTCAACGAAGCTTTCCAAGTACCTTTATTAACATTAGTATTCCTGTATTTACTTCATACAACTGGTGAACTTTTCTTATCTCCAATTGGGTTATCCATGGTTACGAAATTATCTCCTAAAAATATAGCCGGTACGGCTATGGGAGCATGGTTCTTGAGCTTTGCGATTGCCAATTACGTAGGTGGTAAAATTGCGACATTAACTGGTGGTCACGGTGATACTGGTGTGGCATTAACAGCATCTGAGGGTCTGGACAAGTATTCGTCCGTCTTCTCAAACATTGGTTTTGTCCTTATTGCGATTGCAATTTTGATTGCTTTGTTGAATAAACCAATTAAAAAGCTAATGCACGGAGTAGAGTAAATCTACATACACAAAAAAACCACAAAACCGCAAGGATATTCTTGCGGTTTTTTTATGTCAACTGATTAAATATCAACCATTTAATATGTGTGTGATGTGTTCAAAAAAACACCAAAAAGACTACGATAACCAAGTCGCACATCGTACCTTTGTGCCTTATTTAAGAAAAATTACCGTGTGAGTGAGGTGGCGAAGCTTTGCGCACTGTTGACAAAAACAAAAAACATTGAGTACATCAGTTTTACGTAACACAAAAATCACAGTCATCGGCTTAGGATATGTGGGCCTACCATTAGCCTTAGAATTTGCTAAAAAATATCCTGTAGTAGGATACGATATCGATAAAAACAGAGTTGCTACGTTAATGGGCGGTTCAGACCACACGTTGGAAGTAGAAAGCAAAGACCTGACCAATGTGTTGGTCAACGAAATTCCTAAAGAAATTGGCCTGTATTGTTCAGCAAATGAATCAGACATCTCAGACGCAAACGTTTACATAGTTACCGTCCCTACCCCTATTGATGAGTTCAAGAAACCAGATTTAAATCCACTCATTTATTCAAGTAGAGCGGTTTCTAAATACCTAAAAGACGGTGATATCGTGATTTATGAATCTACGACTTTCCCAGGTTGCACTGAGGAAATATGTGTCCCTGAATTGGAAAAAGGGAGTGGATTAAAGTTTAACCAAGATTTCTTTTGTGGTTACTCTCCTGAGCGTATCAACCCAGGCGATAAAATCAATACCCTTACTAAAATTCAGAAAATAACGTCTGGCTCAACCCCTGAAATTGCAGAAACGGTTGACCAATTGTATAAATCTATTATAACAGCTGGCACGTATAAGGCCCCTTCTATGAAAGTGGCAGAAGCCGCCAAGGTTGTTGAAAATTGTCAACGAGATTTAAATATATCGTTCGTCAATGAATTGGCACTGATATTTGATCGTGTTGGTATAGATACCAATGACGTCATTGAGGCCGCTGGTACCAAGTGGAATTTTTTAAAATACAGGCCGGGTTTAGTCGGTGGTCATTGCATTGGAGTCGATCCTTATTATTTGGTGCATAAAGCAGAGCAATTGGGATACTACCCAGAAGTTATAAAATCTGGACGTCGCGTAAACGAACGTATAGGTGCCTTTATCGCCAACAAAGTCATCAAGTTGATGATTACCAAAAACATCCCAATAAAAGACTCAGAGATGTTGGTATTGGGTATGACTTTCAAAGAAAACTGTCCAGATATTCGAAATTCAAGGGTAATTGACATTATCGATGAACTCAAAGGTTTTGGAGGCAAGGTTACCGTGTACGATCCTTGGGCAGATTACGACGAAGTGAAAGCAGCATATGGCGTTGAAATAGTAAAGTCAATTCCTAACAATAGATTTAAGGCGATTGTTTTAGCAGTAGCGCATACGGAATTTGAATCGTTGGACTTTGATGCTATCAAAGAGCAGAACGCTGTAGTATACGATGTTAAAGCAATAATGAATAAGTCTGAAGTTGATGGAAGACTCTAAACCTAAAGTACTAATTACCGGTATAGCTGGATTTATAGGCTACCACCTAGCTAAGAAACTGAGCGTTTCGGGTTACGATGTATATGGAATCGACAATTTGAACGATTACTATACCGTACAACTTAAACTAGATCGATTGAATGATTTAGGGTTGGGTAACGATGGTGGAATAAACAATTGGGTTTCAAATCCAGATAAGAACATACATTTTCGTAAAGCAGATTTGGCGGATGTTTCTGATGCTAAAGCAATCTTCAAAGATTCATCTTATGACGTTGTTGTACATCTTGCCGCACAACCAGGTGTTCGAATGTCCATTACACACCCTGAGATATACTTCAAATCTAATTTAACCGCAACGTTCAACTTGTTGGAACAAGTGAAACATATACCTGAGACCAAATTGTTAATGGCGTCAAGTAGTTCTGTATACGGGCATTCCGAAAACACCCCTTATACAGAAGAGCAAAATACAGATGCACCTGTTTCCCTTTATGCTGCGACAAAAAAGAGTACAGAGATTTTAGCCCATTATTATGCCCATCAATACAAAATAGATACGTCACTACTACGATTCTTTACGGTGTATGGTCCTTGGGGTCGACCAGATATGGCTGTCTATGGTTTCTTCAACAAGATTATAAAGGGTGAAGACATTAAGGTATTCAACTATGGGGATTTACGCCGTGACTTTACATACATCGACGACATCGTTGACAACATTACCCTGTTGGTTAAAAATCGGCTTGAGACTACTCCAATAACAGGTAAAACAGCCTATGATGTCTATAATATTGGTAACCAATCTCCTGTGAAGCTGTTGGATTTTATATCTTTGATAGAAACAATAACAAAGAAGAAAGCAAATATGGTCTTAGAACCAATGCAGCCTGGTGACGTTTATGAAACGTATGCGGATTCTTCGAAAATAAAAAAATTGTTAGATTTTGAATACTCAACCTCGTTGAAACAAGGTCTAACCAAATTTTACGATTGGTATATAACGTACCATGGCATTAAGACTAAATAAAGTGTTGCACACCCATGAATAGATTGATTTGCATATTAATTTTATTACTTAGCTTGACTCCAGTTCAAGGGCAGGTAAACCAGCAAGATCAGATAGATGCGGCTCAAGCGGTTTTGGCAGATGCAGGGGTTGAGCAGGACGAAGTTAAGCGAAGGCTGCGTGCCAAAGGAATTGATCTTGACAATATTCAGCCGAATCAATTGGGGACGTTAGAAGCAGAAATACGTGCCGTTGTTGAAGAAATCCAACAGGAACAAGCGGATGAAGAAGATGCCGATGACACCGATAAAAATGCAGACGATGCTGACAGTGAAACACAAGCGCCTGCAAAAGAAAAAGTAGTTTCGTCGAAAGTTCAACCGAGTGAAGAATCCGTAAAACCCATCAAAGACCTTACTTCGGACTCTATCGAAACCGAAGCACGGAATAAAATGAAACAGCTGAGTCGAAAATCAGCAGATGAAGTCATACGCCGAATGAAGCAGGGTGCAACATTAGATGAGGCGATTTACGATGTATTGACCAAAGAGGAAAAGAATCAATATTCTGCGCAGAGTAGTGTTTATGGGATGGATGTGTTTTTCAATAAGTCACTAGATGTTTACCGAACCACTTCTTCTACTACGACACCGGATAGTTATGTGTTAGATGTAGGTGATAAAATTGCCATCAATATTTTTGGCGCATCACAAACGGATTTACTCTATGAAATACAGGATGACGGTTTTATTCGCCCTCGTGGAATTGCTAAAATATATCTAAGGGGTGTTTCCCTGAAAAAAGCCAAGGCATTACTCCTGGGTCGATTTAGACAAAGCTACGTATTTAGTCCAGGTCAGTTTGAAGTTACTCTGCACACTGCTCGTACCATTACAGTAAACATCTTTGGTGAAGTCAATCAACCAGGAAGTTATACCATATCAGCATTAAACACCGCCCTTAATGCAATTATTGTAGCAGGTGGACCTGGCGCAGAAGCAAGTCTAAGAAACATTGAAATTCGATCCTCCGGTAAAAAAAGGATTCTGGATGTTTATGAGTTCATGATTGACCCTAAAAAGCAATATAACTTTTACTTAAGTAACAATGATCTAATTTACATCCCCAAATTCAAAAAACGAGTTTCAGTTACTGGTGGTGGTATACGTAGAGGTGCATCTTACGAATTAAAGTCGTCGGAAAATTACAATGAGGCAGTTCGCTGGGCTGGTGGATATGCTACCAGTATCTATGGCGGTTTGGTGCAGCACATTTATACTGAGAACGGAGAACAAGCCATTAAAGATTATGAATTAAGCACTATTGAAGCTGCCGACCTCAAACTAAATGACGGAGATCAGTTAATATTTCATAGCAGTTTGAAAGGATATGACAATTATGTAAGTATTACAGGGGCTGTTCGACATCCGGGTAATTTTGAATTAATGGACAACATGAAACTTTCAGATGTGTTGGA
>JBLING010000157.1:0-6524 GCA_047639155.1 bacterium | reverse complement strand
TTGTATAAGGATAAAGTTTAACAACCTTATGGGTAACTCCATTTGCATCTAAGGAGTCAAACCTTACGGCATAGGGAGGGTCATTTTTAGCTAGTGAAATTTTTAAAGCCCCGTCATTGATTTTCATATTGCTTCCATCTTGTGTAAAATAATACGCGTATTCTGGTCTTTGGTTGAACGTAGATATCCAGTCTGCATTAGACCTCCAACCAAAATGCCATCCGTTATTTTGCAAATATGTTTTATTCTGAACCCACGTCCAGGCGGGGTTGGCATTAAACTCTTCAGCAAAAACTGAAGTCCATGTCGGGTCATTACTCGGCACTTGGGAATACACATTGCCGAAGTTTAAAATGGCGACAAAAAAAACGATATACTTCGTCATCATTCTAATATCAGTTTTTGTGAATCAATAATTTGTCCACCGTCGTATATGTTCACGATGTAAATCCCTTTAACCAAATGAGATAAATTCAGATTAAACTCACTACAGTTTGAGGTGGTATAGTCACTCGAGTATACCGTTTGACCATTCAAATTAGTGACAATTACTTTATAAGGTGCTATAATTTCAGGTGTTTTTATTATTACATTTCCTGTGGTTGGATTTGGTATTATTATGATATGGTCGATAGGTGTGTGTACTACTGGTGTGTTGTCATTCTTTACCAACGAACTCAAAGTATTTTTTAGAGAATCAATCATTTGCTGCTGTTCTTTTACAGCGCTAACGAGTACAGGTATTATCATATCATAATTTACGTACAACGTTGAATCAGTCATTGAAGCATCGTGATAAGCATATTTTGTTAAGTATGGAAAGTACTTGCGAACATCTTGAGCTATGAAGCCAAAATTCGTTTTTGGCTTGCCATTTCCTTCTGCGCTATCTGATTTAAGATGAAAGGACACAGGTTTTAACATTTGAATCTTTTGAATTCCAGTCGTCATTGGTTTTATGTCTGTTTTTAATTTGATGTCAGATGTTAGATAACTCCCGTTAGAGTACATCTGGCCATTTGATTTAACAAAAAACTTGTGACTTCCATTGTAATCGACAATCCATGATTTTACATCTGCAGTATTCACCAACGACAATTCTGCCCAACCCCAAGGTGAGGTGTGCGTTATACTAAAACCAGCAGCCGCATGAGACTCGCCATCTACAAACATTTTGTACGTATTTGGAACCGTGTTAACTCCAATACCAACTCTCCCATTGTTGACTACTGCTAATTGACTAAAGGATTGGATGCTTATTCCGCAAAATCCTAAAAACAGAATCCATTTGCTAATTCGGTTGACTTTTTTCATTTGATTTAATATTTAATTCAAACGAATGTATGAACTTACTGACTAAAATTTGTCTGTTGAGATTGGCATACAGTCTCTTCTCATCGAGAGAACTCCAACTAAGACTTAGAATGGTCTGTAAAAATTTAATTACTGGCTAGCAATACCTCAAATTCACCAACATACTTCAGTCCTTTCGGCACATACTCTTTATGATAGGTTTGGGGCGGACCAATGGATGGGTACGGTTTCCCGGTGTTGTGGAGGTGAAAAGCATCTTTAAAGTGGCCTTTTCGCAAATAATCTCCATAGTTTTTGTTGATCCACTTTGCCCCATTTTTGACAGCGTTTTTACCTTGCAAAGCTTCCACGGAAACGTCAATTTCAAAACACTTGTATCCCATTATCTGAAACGGTCCCCAGCTACTGGCTAACTTTTGCAATTCACCGTCGGACAATCCATGTAGGTCATTGGGTTTAATGCCTTCAAGAGATTTTTTCTTGCTTCTTGCGACGTCGTCTAACTTCTGATAAATATGATTTTCATACCGTTGGGGAACAATTTTGCGGCCTGAGGATTCTAGAACAATCAAAGAAAGTAAATACGCTGGAGGTAGGTCATACTCTTTAGAAGCCACCAAAACATCCTCTTTATAATTCAAGTATGTTTTTTCTACGACAGTCTTCTGGACCGTTATTGCGTTATACTCTAAATTATACTTGTACTTTAATACAAGTACACCTGCTAAAAGCGCTATTAATACCAAAGCAATTACGCCTGACCAAAAACGCCTCATGTTTATTTTAGAAGTCTTCTTAATATTTTACCAACGTTAGATTTCGGCAATTCGTCTCTAAAGACAACTTCTTTTGGCACTTTGTAGTTTGTAAGTCGCTCTTTGCAAAACTCTACAACCTCTTCTGCTGTTAGGCTTTTGTCTTTTTTAACGATAAATGCTTTAACGAATTCAGATCCGTTGCTGGTTTTTTCACCACGTACACCGACCTCCAAAACCCTTTCGTTTTCGGCAATCGCTTTTTCAACGTCGTTTGGATAAACGTTAAAACCAGACACGTTGATCATTTCTTTTTTGCGATCAACGATTTTGAAGAATCCGTCTTCTTCCATGATACCTATGTCACCAGTCAAGAAGTAATCTCCGTGGAAACACTTTGCTGTTTCTTCCGGCTTGTTCCAATAACCACGCATTACCTGTGGACCTTTAATTCCAATTTCTCCAGGTTCTCCTTGCGCTACTTCATTGCGGTCATCGTCAAAAATCTTTATGTCTGTATTGGGCATCGGCAATCCAATTGACCCTGTTTTATGCGTACCGTTAACAGGGTTAATTGTTGCCGCAGGACTAGTTTCAGAAAGCCCATACGCCTCAAGTAATGGCGTTTTCGTAACCTTCTCCCAACGATCCGCAACGGCACCTTGAACCGCCATTCCACCGCCTAATGCAAGTTTTAATTTGCTAAAATCTAAGCTTCTAAAAGCCTCTTGATTCAATAAACCATTGAACAATGTGTTCACACCCGTAATCACTGAGAAAGGATTCTTCTTTAAATCTTTACAGAAGGCTTTCATGTCTCTCGGATTTGTAACCAACACGTTTTTCGTCCCATAACGATAGAATACAATACAATTGGCTGTTAAAGCAAATATGTGGTATAACGGTAGCGCAGTTATAATGGTTTCAGTCCCTTCTTCAAAAAGTTCATCAATCCATGCCTCTACTTGTTGCACATTTGCGCATAGATTCCCGTGGGTCAACATAGCACCTTTCGACACCCCTGTTGTTCCTCCAGTATATTGTAAAAACGCTAGGTCTTCTTGTGTTAATTCAACTGGTGTTGGAATTTTATCTTTTCCTTCTGCCAAGCAATCCTTAAAAGCGATAGCGTTTGGAAGATTAAAGGGAGGTACCATTTTTTTTATTTTCCGCACAACGAAGTTGGTAATGCCACCTTTAAAACCACCCAACATGTCTCCGATAGTAGTAGTGATAACAGTTTCTATTTCAGTCTCACCGATTATCTTTTCTAGATTAC
This sequence comes from bacterium, assembly GCA_047639155.1. Classification (GTDB taxonomy): domain Bacteria; phylum Bacteroidota; class Bacteroidia; order NS11-12g; family UBA9320; genus UBA987. The sequence continues at coordinate 3,176 of JBLING010000157.1, read as the reverse complement.
ACGCAAAGTTTTCAAGTATCACAATTGCTTTCGCACCTGAGTCTTTATACTGATGTCGCATTTCTTCAGCTGTATATAATGGATTGGTATTTACCAAAACCAATCCTGCTTTTAAGCAGGCAAATATGGCTACTGGAAACTGAAGTAGATTTGGCATTTGAAGGGCAATCCTATCTCCTTTTTTAAGGTTGGTTTTGTTTTGCAAAAACCATGTAAATGCATTGACGTATTCGCCTAATTCGCTAAACGTCATTTCGACGTCCATATTCTTGTAGGCTACCTTATTGGTGTATTTAACAAGTCCCTCTTCATAAATGTCAACAATGCTGCTGTATCCATCGAGTTTTACGCTTGCAGGAACAAAACTTGGATAACTACTTAACCACGGAAATTCACTCATAGTTTTAATTTCCGTAAAAATAGTCGAAGAACGGTAATTTGGAAAATTAATTCTTACTTGGGATTAGGCATTAAGCGATAGGAATTGAGGATAAAGAGAAAAGAAAATAGAGAAGAGACAATTAGGTTCTTGAGTTTAAAATTGTACGCCTAAATCAATTGTCTTGTCCTGAAATAGGTTGACACAAAAAGTCAATTATTCAATCCTTCAGACATTCAATTATTCAACCTTTCAACAATAGGTACACCTGCTTGGGGCCAATATCATCATTACTAAGCTTTAGTCGTTTATCAGTTAAATAACCCCGATTCAACTTTTCCAAATAAAACAACTTTCCAATCTGATAACTTGCAAAAGCAACAGGCCATTTGATTTGAGCATAATAATGATACTTACGTACACTGCGTTGATTATCACCATAGTTAAGAGTTATGATGTGCAGGTCGTTTGAGAACTCTTCTTTTAATTTACGCAAGTACATTGTGTCTTCTGTCGACAACGTTGCTTCATCCCAGAAATATATGAAGGTTGGCTTTTTCTTATATTTTTTGATCTCCTCCTTCTGGTTTTCAATATTTATAAAACTAAAATCAGGCAGACGTTTGCCCACTTCCAACTTCTTTGTAAGTACAGGATCAACCACCTCCACAAACTGGACGTACCTCCCGGTTGGATCTATAGACTTAAGTTGATACCTTTTCTTATTCCATTCAAAGTAAACATCCTCAAGGGCTGGCAGTATAAGCGCCATTTCCTCGGTATGGATTTCCTCACCTACTCCGCCAACGTAAATTTTATCCATACACGACTCGTTGAATATACCGTCGTTGTTCATGTCCTTTAAGGCGATAGTAAAACTATCTGTTGGAGATTTATAAACCCCGCCTAAAGTGTTCAATCGTTGTTCTCGGTAACAATAGTTTATGTTAGAGAAGACCTTTTCTCCACTGTGCTTTTTAAAATGATCCGTGAGCAATCTTTTGTAAGAATAGTTCTTCCCATATTCAACCCGACTCAATTTGATGTGGTGTTGGGCCTCCGAATTGGCTAAATTGGTCAATTTAAGCACAAAGTATTCTTCTTGCCATGTAAGGCTATCAGCGGCTCCATCATCTGTAAAATCTAAGTTATTGTTGCGGTCAACGAAAAAGTAAACTGTGCTACGTGAACGCTTGTAGTTTCCAATTAGCGTAAGGCAATACCCTTGATTTACATCGTTGTTGGCACCTGAAAAGTAGATATACGTGTAGGCAGTATCACGCATGTTCTCCATTTTCGGCATACGTTTAATCACCAATGGAGGTTGCTTGTCCTTTTTTTGTTCATCGATACCAAAAAGGGTATACCGTTCTATCTCTTGGGATTGAAAAACATAAACTGGTATGATTGCAAGGCTTCGACTGATTTTGTCATCCTGCATCCTTTCAGTAAGTTCAACGTCAATAACAGATTGACAATATCCATGTGCTGATAAAAGAGCGAAGCAGATGAATAGTACTACGTTTCGTTTGGTCATGTATTAGCGTCGATTTAGATAATACATCACATAGTACAACAATGTCGCAATAGAGCCAACCGCAGCCACAACATACGTCATTGCGGCCCATTTCAATGCGTCTTTAGAGTCGGCCAGCTCTTGATTTGATACCACATTGCTCGTTCGCATCCATTGCAGAGCGCGTTTGCTTGCATCGAATTCAACCGGTAAGGTAATAATTGTAAATAGAGTCATTAACGCAAATAGAGCAATTCCAAATTGAAGTAGATATGGAAAGATGTTTATTAGAAATATACCTGCTACTAAAGCAATTTGAACAAACAAGCCACTGCGTTTCACGGCTGGAACCAACTTACTCCGCATCATGAGCCAGGAATACTGTTTGGCGTGTTGCACAGCATGTCCACACTCATGAGCCGCAACCGCGGCTGCGGCAGCATTACTATGACCATACACCGCTTCTGATAAATTTACAGTTCTCTGCATCGGATTATAATGATCCGTTAAACGGCCTTTAACCGAAATGACTTCAACATCATATATACCGTTTTCTTTTAGCATTTTTTCAGCTACTTGTTTACCAGACAAGTTAGAGCGAATAGATGTCTCGCTGTACTTTTTAAACTTTGAACGTAAACGTGCTTGAACAATACCACCAACAAGTGTGATAATTATTCCAATGATATAGGCTCCGAGTAATCCCATGAATTGTATTTCTTAAACAACTTCAATTTGCATTCCAAATTATCTAAATACCTTAAAATAAATGATAACTAAGGCAATCAAAAAGACAAATATTGAGACCTTGTTGATTACATGCATCGCTTTTAGGTAAGAATTATTCGGGAATTCCCGGTCTTTTCTCAATAATATATAGGAAAGCAATTTTTTTAAGATGCTCATTTTGAAAGTGTTAAAAGATCCTGTCCAATGTCTTTACGATAATACATTTTATCGAACGAAATGTTCTGAATCCCTTTATAACTTTTTGTTATTGCAGATTGAATGGAATCACCAAAAGCACTGACAGCAAGCACACGTCCACCGTTTGTCAATATGTCATTCTCATCGAGTTTGGTTCCAGCGTGAAATACAATTGTATCTTGTGCTTCATGCGGTCTAAATTCTATGCGTTTGTCTTTCTCATAACTTTCTGGATAACCACCACTTACTGCAAAAACAGTTGCACACGTTCGAGGATCAGCCATCATTTTAACTTCGTTTAACCGTTTATTGGCTGCCAATTTTAATATTTGACCAAAGTCATTTAATACCCTT
>JBLING010000156.1:0-6526 GCA_047639155.1 bacterium | reverse complement strand
CTCTGGGCAATATAAAGTTGCGGTAACTGCAAATGAAAATCACATTGTGGAGGTGCGATATTTCTCTAAAACGGTTACAAAACAAATCAAGAAACCAAATGCCAATAGCATAATTGAAATTAACTTTAAACTATCTAGTTACATCTTATCACCGACGGATGTAAATCCGCCGAAAAAGACCAATCCACCGATAGATATTGACCTAATTGTTGTGCAACCTAAGGACCTAGTGCAGTTTCCGCAAATGCAAATTGAAGATGGATTGGCTAAGGTCTTTTTAGGTGTTCGAAAAAGAAGTGAATTAAGCACGTCTTACAACGTGAGGGGTGGGAACTTCGACGAAAACCTTATTTATATAAACGATATTGAGGTGTATCGGCCGTTTCTGGCACGAAGTGGTCAGCAGGAAGGGCTCAGTTTTATAAACCCGCACATGACAAATAATGTACGTTTTTCTTCAGGGGGATTTGCCGCCAAATATGGAGATAAACTGTCGTCTGTACTGGACGTTGAGTACAATAAACCTACTTCTTTTTCTGGAACTGTAGAGGCAAGTTTGTTGGGAGCAAGTGTGCATGTTCAAGACCGTTTAGATGTGGGTAAAAAAAGAGATCGTTTTACGTATGTCATAGGCGCTAGGTATAGAAGTCTACAATATATTCTAGGGTCGCTTGACGTTTCTGGAGACTATCGTCCCCAATTTGTGGATTTCCAAACATTGCTAGGATACCGTATCAACTCCAAAATGAAAGTAAGTTGGTATTCCACCTTTGCGAACAATAAGTATTTAGTGGAACCACAAAGTCGTGAAACGAACTTCGGTACTGTGCAGCAAGCGGTGCGTTTGTTTGTTGGGTTTGGAGGAGCTGAAAGGATAAATTATCGAACGTTCCTGAACGCTGGTACTTTGGATTATAAGGTCAATGATTCTACATTGTTCAAATTTATCGCGAGTAACTATACCAGTGAAGAACAAGAGCATTTTACGATTGAAGGTGCATATAGATTAGAAGAATTAGAAAACAATTTGGGCTCTAATAATTTCGCTGAAGCTAAGGCAGTTTTAGGGTATGGTTATTTCATCAACCATGCGCGTAATCAATTGAGCATAAACGTTTCAAGTGTCAAAGCGTTAACGAGGATGACGCGTGGACGGCATCGTATAGAAATTGGCGCTAAGCATCAAACCGAGGCAATTGTCGATGGATTGAGGGAGTGGAATTATAACGACTCTTCTGGGTATCGTATTAACTCGAGTTTATACCCACAAAATGAAATTAGATTGGACGATTTTATTAACGCAACCAATACACTTACCAGCAGAAGGTTGATGCTTTATGTGCAGGACAATGTTGTCTTAAATAAGAAGCGCGATGTAAAATTGAATATTGGTTTAAGGTCACATTACTGGAGCTTAAATAACCAAAATCTCATTTCACCCCGTTTTCAGTTTTCAATTGAACCAAATAAAAAGTATAACGACGTTTTAAAGGCACAAATCAATCAAGATTTTTACGAGAAATCGAAGACAGATAGCGTTGGGTTAAACTACATGGATGCGCGGAGGTCATACGATACTTTAAAGAAAACGGATTGGGTAATGACTGCATCGTTCGGTGCTTATGGTCAGCCACCTTTTTATCGTGAATTACGGAATAGCCAAGGTCAATTAAACAAACAACTTAAAGCCCAAGAATCGATTCACTTTGTTCTCGGAAGTGACTTGTTGTTTACGGCTTGGTCGAGACCGTTTAGATTAATCAACGAGATATACTACAAACACATGACCAATTTGGTGCCTTATACCATTAACAATGTGAAACTGAGGTATGATGCAGTGAACTCTAGCGAAGGGTATGCAATGGGTTTTGATACCAGAGTCAATGGAGAGTTTATAGCTGGCCTCGAATCTTGGATTAACTTATCAATTCTGTCAACCAAAGAAAATATTTCATACACCGATGAAAACGGGATGAATCGAGAAACAGGGTTTATCAAAAGACCGACTGATCAAAGTGTTAACTTTTCAATTCTGTTTCAAGATGAACTGCCTACAGACACGACGTTTAAAATGCAGTTGAACCTAGTTATAGGATCAAAAATGCCATATTATTTCAACGGGCCATTTAGGTATAATGAAACGTATAATTTGCCGGCATATCGACGCGTAGACATTGGCTTCAGTAAACAAATCGCTCGCTTTACTGCTGGTTCAAAAAATGGCGGACCGTTTAAAAATTTATGGGCCAGTGTGGAGGTGTTTAATATCTTGCAGGTGAATAATGTTGCGTCCTATTTTTGGGTAAAAGACCTCAATAACAATCTGTACGGCGTTCCTAATTACCTGACTGGCAGACGCTTGAATCTTAAGTTGATTGGAAGGTTTTAAGCAAGTAGTGAGTACGAAGTCGCAAGTATGAAGACTAGTTTTGAGTGATTGAATCACAGAATGTCTGAATTATAGAATGTCTGAATGGGTTTGTACTGATTTCAACTTCAACTTAAAATGTCCAAAGGATTGAAAATTCATTTAATCATGTTTTTATTTAATAATGTGTTCATTATTCATTCCAACATAACCCAACCAAACGAATCTTTACTACGTCATAGTTGAAAACCAGCTAGGACCATGTATCATATCACACTGTTGTTTACCATTTTTCTTTCGGCATCTACCTTAATTTTCGCCCAGCAAGACCCATATTTTGCGCACTTTATGTTTAATAAGCAAGCATACAATCCCGCTGCAGTAGGAAGCACCAACGACTTCATGTGCTTTAGCGCAGTAGCGCATAACCAGTGGGTGGGATACAACGATAACACCTGGGTAAATCGCAATACAGGCGGTTTAGACGGCATTAGTGATTTGCCACTTAATGTCGCTCCAAAGACCTATAATTTTAATATTGGCGGACAAATTGTGAACCGGCTTAATCGGATTGGAGGAATAGGAATAAGTCTTTCTGATGATAGATTAGGGGCCATGAAAACGAGTTCTTTTAAAACCCAATTGGCCTATTTCTTAAGTGACAAAAATGGAAATCGCTTGGCAATCGGGGGCGAGATAGGTATTGTGAATTTTGGATTTGTAAATCCAAAATTCAGAGCAAGACAATTGAACGATCCACATGTTCCAAAATCTTCTGTAACACGCACAAAACCAGACTTTTCAGCTGGACTGTATTATACACAAAAGAGGCTACTTCGTTATGGTAAAATGTTTTACGCAGGACTGTCGATTCAACACCTAAATGAAGTTAGTTTTAGGCTAATAGCACCAAGTACAAACGTGAATTATACCTTTGCAAAACATTATTATTTCCTCACTGGGTTTACCGTACAATCAGCCAGTGGCATGGTCGATTGGAAGCCGTCAATATTGATAAAATACAATTCAGAACCTCAAGTAAATGTGAATCTAATTGCCGAAAGACTCGATAAATTTCGATTTGGTATTGGGTACCGTCAGGGTGGGAATGCGGATGCACTGATTGGATACCTTGGTTTCATTGAAAAGCAAATGATACTCGGCTATTCGTATGATATTACCATGTCCAAAATTAGACAAGTAAGCGGTGGTACGCATGAGATCGCTGTAAAGTGGTGCTTCCAAAAGAAAAAACTATTTTACCATAAAACCACGCGAGAGATGTGAAATGTAAAATGTAAAACTGAAGAATGTAAAATGTAAAGTACGAGTTCAACTTCAACCTAAAATACACAATTGATTAAATCTTCATTTAATCATGTGTTCATTCTTCATTCCATCATTCACGCATTGCTTGTACGCAGCAAATCGATGAAGTTAATGATCCTAAGCAGTAGCTAAAACCACTAAATGTGGGTATGTGCCCAACCTTTTTGAAATTAACAACGTCATGTAGTTGATTTATAGAGTACTTTAACTTTAATTTGTGCCATTACCGAATGAATATGTGTAAAACTTTACTACAAACCCTGATATGTGGAATGCTCATTTTTGTTGCCTATTCTGCTCAGGCTCAGCAAGATCCATACTATTCTCACTTCAAATTTGTAAAGCAAGCATATAATCCGGCTGCAGTCGGAGAAAAAAACGATTACATCTGTGCAAACGCTTTGGCACACAGACAGTGGATGGGATATGACGACCAAACTTGGATTGACAGAACCACTGGAGAACCTTTAGAGGGTGGAGAATTAATAGAGGATGTTGCTCCTAAAACCTATAACTTTAATATGGGTGGACAAATATTGGGAAATCCAAGCCGACAATCAGCCCTTGGCGCTGCAGGTGTTTCTATTTTCGATGATCAAGTTGGGTTTATGAAGACCACTTCGTTTAAGGCTCAAGGCGCATATTTTATACCCATTCAAGGAAACTTTGCACGACTATCTATTGGTGCTGAAGTTGGATTTACACAATTCGGATACATTGATCCAAAATGGAGACCAAGAGATCCAGGGGATCCAAGAATTCCAACAGCAGGCGGAAGTAGTAACATAACGGATTCTAAAGTAGATGTTGGATTTGGACTTTTTTATAAGCAAAACAGATTAGGAAATTCAATTGAAGACTTTTATGTAGGCGCTTCGGTGTCGCATTTAAATGGTTCAACGTATGATTTGTCGGCAAGTGGTACATCAGGGAATTTGTATCAATTAGATCAGCATATTTACTTCCATACAGGTGCAAACGTACCAATGGGTTCTGGTGCAAACGTTTTAGAACCAGCAATTTTAGTGAAGTACAACGCTAAACCTCAAATCGATTTAAACGTGACGATTTTGAACAATCAAACGTACAGAGGAGGAATCGGATACAGACAGTGGGGAAATATAGATGCCATTACGGTATTGTTGGGATATGTGAATGGACCAATGCAATTTGGGTACAGTTACGACGTAACAACAAGTAAAATCCAATCTGTTTCGAATGGAACGCACGAAATTTATGCGAGTTATTGTTTCCAGTTTAAGCCTGGAGACCCCGGCCCTAAAACGTATAAAAAATCAGCGCGAGAGCTGTAATTAAGATTTCTAAACAAATCAGGCAATAATCATCTTAATGTCAGCGTTATAACCCTGATTTTCAAAAACAAATAGCTTGTTTTGTTGAAATTATCAAATTATTATTGTGGATTCGTTAAAATAGCGACGGTATGAAGAACATTTTTAAGATATCATTTTTGCTTATTGTGATGGGGCTTACAAGCTGTATGAGTAGTACGGATTGGGAGTTAACTGGAGTTCAAGGTAGACGACCTTGGTTTCACCCTCAACCTTATGGGACGGTATATATTCCTACTGGGACATACCACTCTGGCCAAAGTGATCAGGATATTTTCCGAAGTTACATTGCGCCAAACAAGCAAGTATCAATTCACTCTATGTGGATGGATGAAACTGAAATCACAAACAACGAGTACCGTCAATTCGTAAATTACGTTATAGATTCAGTTGCAGCCAAGACGCTTGAATACGTTAAGGAGATTGAAAACCCTGAAGAAACGTATGAAGTAATCGACTACGAACAAGAAATTGATTACGAAGAAGACGCTGAAGAGTTGTCGGACATGTATTACCGAGTTAATCAGCGATACAATCATGCACGTCAAATTGATATTCGTAAATTAACATACGAATACCAATGGCAAGATTACGTAAGTGCAGCAAACTCTAGAGACTATTACAACGAGAGATTTGATAGAAGTGATTTTATCAAGAAAAAGAAGGTAAAGATTTATCCTGATACGTTAGTTTGGATTAGAGACTTTGCATTTTCTCACAACGATCCAATGGTTCGGGTTTATTTCTATCACCCGAAATATGATGATTATCCAGTTGTAGGTGTTAACTGGCATCAAGCCAATGCATTTTGTGATTGGAGAACGCGTATCATGCAACATCACTGGGATGAAGTTCAGATGCCAATGACTGAGCACTGGAGACTTCCAACTGAATTTGAATGGGAATATGCAGCGCGTGGTGGCCGTGACAACAACATGTACCCATGGGGTGGTCCTTACACTAGAAACAGCAAGGGATGTTTCTTAGCAAACTTTAAGCCCAATAGAGGAAATTATATGGACGATGGTGGATTGTATCCAGTACGCGCCGATTCTTATTTCCCGAATGACTACGGTCTATACAATATGGCTGGAAACGTAGCAGAGTGGACAATCAACTCATATACTGAGTCTACAATGCAGTTTTCGCACGACTTAAACCCTGATTACCGTTATGATGCTGATGAAGAACAAGACGGTGAAGATTACCTAAGTTTATCCAGAAAAGTAGTAAGAGGTGGTTCTTGGAAGGACATTGCTTACTTCATTCAAAATGGGTCAAGAACTTACGAATATCAGGATACTTGCAAGGCTTCGATTGGTTTTAGATGTGTTCAAACATACATCGGTCGATCTGCACTAGATACCAAGTAATCAAAGACATATACCAAACCAACTAGAACAAAACAATTTAAAAGTTAAAAGTTAAAAGTCAAAAGTTAAACAATTAAAAAGTAGTAAAAAAATGAGTCAAAACG
>JBLING010000155.1:0-6549 GCA_047639155.1 bacterium | reverse complement strand
TGGGACTTATGTTCCTGACCAAAATAATGTCAAGTCAACACATGGCTTCCGTCCGTCATACTTTCCAAACGCATCATTTGCTCTGTATCAGAATGAGTTTAATGCAGTTTTAGAACTTTTGCCTACAACACCTGCTGCCATTTATTCTAAAGCATTGAAGCCATGTACTGCCATGTCCAATATTAAATCGAGTTCAGCGTTGTGGTATGTAAAAGCCGGTCTACATTTGCGAAGCTTGACCAATATACATGACCTAATTTTGTTAAACGAACACAACAGGGTATGTGAAGGACTAACAAGCAACGTGTTGATTCAGAAGAACATGAAATGGTATGGAGTTGCACAAGAAGAGGGCCCGATAGACGGTGTATACCAACGGTTTTTAGGAAGTTTTGTTGATATTCATTACGGTACAATTACCACCCAACAGCTTCGAAATGCAGATTGCATCCTCCTAACAAATGCTGCATTAGGAATTAGAAAAGTAGAATTAATTGGCTAAGATTTCAGCCATTCTAATTAAGTTAGGATCAACGTGTTTCGATTTACCAATTGCAACGGAAAAATCAGTTAATACAACTTCCCCGCCTACAATCCCAACAGCTTTAGATACCTCGCCTTTAAGCAGTGCACCTACGGCTTCATAACCCAATTGGCTTGCAAGAACTCGATCTCTTGCAGTTGGACTTCCTCCGCGTTGAATGTGACCTAGGATGGTCGTTCTAACATCAATGTCAGAAAATTCCGACTCCAGCTTTTGCTGAATAGCCAAAGCACCGCCTTGTTTGTCACCTTCAGCAACAACCACAATTGAAAAAGATTTAGTCCTGCGTGACGTGTTCTTAAAATGGTCCATTAGTTTGTCCATTTCTCCTGTTTCTTCAGGCATAAAGATTGATTCAGCACCACCCGAAATCCCAACAGATAAGGCGATAAACCCAGAATCTCTGCCCATTACTTCTACCAAGAAGACCCGATTGTGTGAACCAGCTGTGTCTCTAATTTTATCTATGGCATCACTTGCTGTATTAATTGCGGTATCAAACCCAATCGTAAAATCTGTTCCGTATAAATCATTGTCGATTGTTCCTGGAAGCCCGATTGTTGGAATTTTATGCTCTTCATAAAGCTTCATTGCTCCAGTATATGAGCCATTTCCCCCAATGCAAACCAAGGCATCTATGCGACGATGTTTTAAGTTTTTAGCGGCTAAAGCCCTCCCCTCAGGGGTATGGAATTCCATACATCGAGCAGTTTTCAACACTGTTCCGCCCGTTTGGATTATGTTCGCTACAGACCTTGAATTCATTTCAATAAATTCATTGTCAATCATGCCCTGATATCCATGGCGAATTCCAAGTACTTCAACGCCATTATATGTTGCTGTTCTTACTACCGCTCTTATAGCGGCGTTCATCCCTGGAGCGTCTCCACCCGAAGTAAATACACCAATACGTTTCATGTTTATCCCCACAGTGCAAATAACAAAAAAAAAGACCGATGAATAATCATCGGTCTTTTCATTTATTCAATTATTTTCTAATCGTCTTCTACGATGATTTCAAGAGAGATTGTGTTGTCTAACCCTATTGAACTTACTTTAACCAAAGCAAATTTTCCAGATGCACTTACTGGGTTAACGAATAAAACGTCACCAGATTTAAGTTCTGCCCATTGAGTGGTTGCTGCACTACTTGTAAATTCAGCTAAAAGCTCTTTAGAATCACTCATATTACTGAATTGTCCAACAGTAATATTTGTTTGACGAATTTTACTTGCATTTCGTGTAGTCCAATCAGACGTTTTAAGGTATGTATTTACATCATCAGAACTAGGAGCACCAAAGTAAGATGAACCAGTACCATCAACAACATAGATTAAATCCATCATTGCTGATTCTGCTCTAGCTGCTGCCAATAAGTTAACTGACATGTCAGTCATGTTTAGCGCAGAACCCACATTAGCTGAGTTTTGGTTACCTAACGTAACGTCAATTTTTCGAATTGCTTTGGGTAAAGCAGTACGGTTAAATGTAATTGATTTTGTAGTTGAATTACCGTCTTTGTCTGCAATAGTAAAGTTCCAAGTTTCGGTTCCAGGTTTGTTCTGAACTGTATTTGTAAAGTCTATTGTAAAAGAAGTCTCGTTGAACGTAGTATCACATAAAGTACAGTTTAAAGGAGCTACAGGAGTGCTTCCGTCAAGAGTTACTGTTATTTCTAAAGTTTCAATTTTTGAATCGTGAGATGCACTTAAACCAACTTTGAAGTCAGAACCAGAAACGATATCTCCATCCGTAGATTTATAGTCATCGCCAGCAAGGAAATTCAATTGCGGCTTTTTAGCTTCAGGATCTTCGGTTGTACAAGAGTTAAAAGTCACTGCACTAACTGTAATCAGTGCGATGAACATTTTGAATTTAAAGTTTTTCATTATCTATGTCTATAAGTTTTGCGCAAAGATACATTTCGCTCAAGAAATATTTATGTAATTGCTCAAACTTACTGTTTTATTACAAGTTCATGGTTTTAAGTTGGATTGATTGGCTCATTATCGCCGCTTTTTTTGCCCTTTCAATTGGGATAAGTTTTAGGTACAAGCAATTAGGGGAATCAGGCCTTACAGGATTCTTCCTTGGTGGGCGGAATTTACCTTGGTATTTGGCTGGGTTAAGCATGGTTGCAACAACCTTTGCTGCAGACACACCTTTGGCAGTAACGGAGTTAGTTGCACAAGGTGGTATTGCGAAAAATTGGCTTTGGTGGAACGCATTGTCCGGTGGATTATTAACAACCATATTCTTTACGCGACTTTGGAGGCGATCAGGAGTCCTCACCGAAGTTGAATTCATCGATATCCGGTACAGTGGTCGGGCTGCAAAGTTTTTACGCAGTTTTAAAGCTGTTTATCTCGGATTATTTATCAATGCCATGATTATCGCTTGGGTCAATCTAGCTTTCATGGCACTAATAGAGGTCTTTTTTGGAGTCACTGGCAACAACCTTTACTTAATTACCGCGGCTGCTATGGTTTTTGTTTTCGCTTATTCTTCGATTTCTGGATTGAAAGGGATCGCAGTGACAGACGCAGTTCAATTCATTATTGCAATTGTTGGCTGTATAATTTTAGCTGTGTTGGTTTTGAAAAGTGATAAAGTTGGTGGTATCGCAGGATTAAAAGAAAAGCTACCACCGTCCGCATTTAACCTGTTTCCCTCAATAGGGGATACGGAGACCGCAACTGGGGGGGTGCTTCAAGTGGGCAAACAACTCACATTGACGTTAACTACATTCCTTACTTATATTGGTGTATTGTGGTGGAGTAGCTGGTATCCGGGCGCAGAACCAGGCGGCGGGGGGTATATAGCCCAGAGAATTATGTCAGCGAAGGATGAAAAGAATTCTGTCTTTGCGACGTTGTTTTTTCAGATAGCACATTTCTGTTTACGCCCTTGGCCTTGGATAATTGTGGCTTTGGCGGCTCTTGTATTATACCCTGAACTAAGTCCAGCGGATCAAAAATTAGGCTACGTAATGGCGATGAAAGACTTCTTGCCTTCGGGTTTAAGAGGCATGCTATTGGTGGCATTCCTTGGTGCATATATGAGTACAATCTCTACTCAACTAAACTGGGGGGCCAGTTATCTCATAAACGATTTATATGTGCCGCTAAAAAACAAATCCAACCCAGAAGCAAATATCGAAACGGATAACAAGTCGTTGATTAAAGCGAGCAGAATTGGCACGTTTATTATTATGGCTTTTGGTCTTTTAGTTACAACTCAAATAACAACGATAACAAGTGTCTGGGAATTCATCTTCCAATGTGGTAGTGGTTTAGGTTTGGTGCTAATTCTTCGGTGGTACTGGCATAGAATCAATGTGTGGAGTGAAATAACTGCCACAATAACACCTTTCTTGGCGTATGGTTATATTCAATTAAGACGGTTTTTATTTGAGCTTGAAATTACCACTCAATCACAATCCTTAGAAGAATTGACAAAAGACATTTGGTACTACGATTTCGCAAATGGGGTTTTATTCTCTGTTGGAATTACCACAATTGTTTGGCTAATAGTAACATATTCAACAAAACCTACTGACCCAGTTAAAACACAAAAGTTCTATGATAAAGTTAAGCCTACTGGGGTTTGGGGGGAATTTGGTTCCCCAGATAACAGCTCAATGGGTTGGCTCACAGGTGCATGGCTGGCCGGAATTGTCATGGTGTATAGTTTGCTTTTTTGTAGTGGTAAAATAATTTTTCATGAATGGAACGAAGCATTGTGGTATGGTATTTCAAGTATCGTTGGCTTCATTTTATTTAGCAGATTTGCCCAAAAAGGGAAGTTGTTCCAATAGCTTGGCACGACAATTGTCAATAGTACCCCATCTATAGAACAAGATATAATCTGACACATTGACAATGTTTGACAAAACGAATAGTTTTTTTCACTTAGAGACAGAGGACGACATGGATAATCCAGGTTTCGTAACTTTAATGACCCAAGACGAAGAAAACGAAATAAATAAAGAAGAGTTCCTAGATGAACTGCCGATGCTTCCACTTAGAAACACGGTACTTTTTCCAGGTGTAATATTTCCAATTACATTGGGTCGGGATAAATCTATCAAGCTCATTAAGGATGCCTATAAATCAACCAAAACAATTGGTGTTGTTTCTCAAAAGGATTCTAAAATAGAAGATCCTACGTTTGACGACCTCCACCGTATTGGCACTGTAGCGCACATCGTAAAAATGATTCGCATGCCGGATGGCAACACAACTGCTATTATTCAGGGAAAACGCAAGTTTAGGATTCAGGAATTTTCAGCAATTGAGCCTTATTTCAAAGCGAAAGTTGTTTCAGATCCAGAGGATAAATACAAAGCGGATAAAAACTTTAAAGCACTACTTGGTTCTGTTAAGGAACTGGCGACTAAAATTGTAGAGTTGTCTCCAAACATTCCTACCGAGGCGAATTTCGCACTTAAAAATATTGACAGCCCCAATTTCTTGATCAACTTTATCGCTTCAAACTTGAACGTAGATATTGCCAAGAAACAATCAATACTTGAGCTAAAAGGCTTGCCTGAAAAGGCTGAAGAGGTATTGCACCATCTAACCAAAGAGCTACAAATGTTAGAACTGAAGACACACATTCAGTCTAAGGTTAAGGTTGATTTGGATAAGCAACAGCGAGAATATTTCTTGCATCAGCAAATTAGAGCAATTCAAGAAGAACTTGGTCAAGAGTCTCCTGATAAGGAAATTGAAAGCCTAAGGTTAAAGGGAAAAAAGAAAGACTGGCCCGGTGAGGTTTCAAAAGTCTTCTTTAAGGAACTTGACAAACTTCAACGCACCAATCCAGCTGCCCCTGATTATTCAGTTAGTTTAAACTACGTAGAGTTGCTGTTGGAATTGCCTTGGAATGAATACACCAAGGACAGTTTTGATTTGGCACGTGCAAAAAAGACACTCGACGCAGATCATTTCGGTTTGGAGAAGGTGAAAGACAGAATTTTAGAATACCTAGCTGTTCTGAAATTAAAAGGCGATATGAAAAGTCCTATTTTGTGTCTTTATGGCCCTCCAGGAGTTGGTAAAACGTCTTTAGGTAAGTCAATTGCAAAGGCAGTGGGTCGCAAATATGTAAGAATGTCGCTTGGTGGATTGCATGACGAAGCAGAGTTGCGCGGTCATAGAAAAACATACATAGGTGCGATGCCTGGAAGAATCATTCAATCATTAAAAAAGGCGCAAACATCAAACCCAATATTCGTGTTGGATGAGATTGACAAAATTGGAAACGACTTTAGAGGCGACCCTTCTTCTGCATTGCTGGAAATATTAGATCCAGAACAGAATAATACATTCCACGACAACTATGTTGATTTAGACTACGACTTGTCTAGAATTATGTTTGTCGCTACGGCGAATAGACTAGATACAATACAGCCAGCTTTGTTGGATAGGATGGAAGTCATCGAAATAAATGGCTATACACAGGAAGAGAAAACTGAAATAGCGAAGAAGTATCTTGTCCCTAAACAAAGAAAAGAACACGGACTAAAATCAAATCAATTTAAAATCTCGGACGCAGTTATCGGGCAAGTGATTGACGAATATACGCGAGAGAGTGGCGTTAGGGGGCTTGAAAAGAAGATAGCTTCGTTAGCACGCTTTAGAGCGAAACAAATTGTTGGCAATGAAGAAATTATTCCTAAAATTACTGCAAAAGACGTTGTCTCAATATTAGGTAGCCAGCGTATCGAAAAGGAGCAGTATCACAACAATGAAACTGCCGGTGTTGTTACGGGTTTAGCCTGGACATCAGTAGGTGGTGAGATTTTGTTTGTTGAAAGCTCTATAACAAAAGGGAAAGGAAAACTTACGCTAACTGGTCAACTAGGAGACGTGATGAAAGAGTCGGCGATTACCGCTTTGACCTATCTTAAAGCGAATAGTGAGTATTTGAATATTGATTATCAAATATTTGATCAATATGATTTTCATATCCACTTTCCAGCAGGCGCAGTCCCAAAAGAT
>JBLING010000154.1:0-6627 GCA_047639155.1 bacterium | reverse complement strand
TTGATGATTTTGGATCGCAGATTTTCACTACGCGTCATTCAGAAGGTTCGACGTCAGGAGAACCTGAAGAATCTCCTTTGTTGCCATAAGGGGTTACCACCCCTTCAACCTGGTTTTCATTTTTGAAGGCCAAAAACGGAACAAAACTGTGTCCGTCCACCGACGGAAGCCTCTCACAGAAATATGCTTGCGACGCGCTCTTTCGGAAGCCCAGAAAAGCTAATAAAAGGCCTTCCTACGGTCGGAAATGCAAGCACTTTTATTGATTTTCTAAGGCTTCCTCAATTCACCCCTCCGCCGGCCCGCATTTCTGGGGGCCCCACCCGCGCTTCGCATCGCTGATTAATCTGGCAACGAACAAAGAGCGTTGGCCCCTTAAAAACGTGCCATGTCCAACTTTTGTCGGGGGCTAATGCAAAAAGAATGGTAAAATTTATAAAGAACGCTTTTCAGAGTGATCGACGTTAGGAGAGAGCAAAGAATCTGTCGATTTCAGATAATCACGAAAGAAAGAGCGTGAGAGTAGCATATGCCGCAACCAACAGAGCGCTAACCCTAATCTTAAGCACAATGCAACCAATCTCCACGAAATAACCTCTAACCATTATGAAACCCTATTTCATACTCTTACTTTTTACACTATGTTGTGAATGTGCCAACGCTCAAACCATCAAATCTTTTAAAATATCAAATGGTTGGGGCTGTCGGTACACGTATCAAAGTGAAGTACTGCAGCAATCCGACTCAATCGGTGTTCACTACACATACGACAATAAGGTTGTAATTGACCAACCAGATAACAAGTGCCGTTTGTATTATTTTGGATACCCATTTCTTACAGATGACACTATTCCATTAGACGCGAATGCATTAGAGGCTGTCCAGTATTATGATTCAATGACGAAAGTGAATCAATTCGAAATTCGGATTACACCCAAAATTTCTAAAGCCTTAATCAAAGGATATAAAAAGCATTACGGACAAAATATAGACTTCAATCAATACCCGTTCAAAATTGAGGGAGATACCATCGCCATCTTAGAACCTGCAGTATTACCAAAATCCAACGAAATTGGTTTTATATGTGACGGTATTGGCGCGACGTTTAGTTGTATGATTGTTTACGATAACAACGACACTATTTGGCATGGAATATCTGGAAACTATGATTTGTCTAACACTATGTATTTGGATACAACATTACCCATCTATTGTTTTTTCCAACGTTACCCAAACTTGTTTGTTGAACAGACCTACTTTGCGCCATTCAACGAATCTGACATAGATGATATCATTTTTCGCTTTATTCGTTGGCAGAAAGAAGAAGAAAAACAAACCATGAAAGACGGGACAATACGGAAAAACATACAAATTGGTTCTGAGGTTGAGATAGTCCAGAAACACCACCAACGAAGTGGGGAATTAACAGATGGTTATGTGGAACGTATTTTGACAAAATCACACAACCACCCACATGGAATAAAAGTATTACTAGAAACGGGCGAAGTTGGTCGCGTAAAACGTGTTGTGGCGGAACCACTTGACGAAATTTAAATCAATAAACAATGAAAAGATTAGGCTTTTACTTTGGTTGCATCCTACTACTTCTGGTAGGTAGTTGCAAAGACGATAAAGTGGATGGACAATGGATTCCTCCAGTTAGCAATAAGCCCAACATTTTGCTCATCATAGCGGATGATATAGGCATTGAAGCAACACCTGGGTACTCCATTGGTTCAACCAAACCAAACATGCCAAACCTTGAATCCCTGGCTCAAAAAGGTGTCTCCTTCGACAATTTTTGGACCTACCCAATTTGCTCGCCAACGCGTGCTTCGATTCTTACAGGTCGTTATGGCTATCGCACAGGCGTGCTGGATGTTGAAGCTAACGGCACAATTCCAGCAGATGAAAAAACACTCCATCAATATGTGGATGAGGTTTCTGGAAATGCATACAGTCATTCAATAATTGGCAAATGGCATTTGTCGAGCAAAGAACCGAACAGACCAACACAAATGGGAATTGGATACTACGCTGGCCTTCTAGGTGGAGCTGTTCAAGATTACAACAACTGGCAGTTTACAGAGAATGGTCAAACCTCAACATACAATGGATATGTAACCACTAAGTTTACGAATTTAGCCATTGATTGGATTAACAATCAAGACAAACCATGGCTGTGCTGGTTGGCCTATACGGCACCGCATACTCCGTTTCATCTTCCACCGGATTCCATGCATTCTCAAGGAAATCTACCAACAGACCAAGCAAGTGTTGATGCCAACCCCTTACCTTATTTTATGGCGATGATCGAAAGCGTTGATTTTGAAATTGGAAGGTTAATGGCCAACATACCAGCGGATGAACTTGAAAATACGGTTATTATTTTCATTGGAGATAATGGAAGTCATGGTCAAGTTATCCAAGCTCCGTTTATTTCAACTCAAGCCAAAGGCAGCTTATACGAAGGTGGAATTCATACACCTTTAATCGTTTCTGGCATCGGTGTTTCAAGGTTAAATGAGCGTGAAGCAGCTTTAGTGAGCTCAGCAGACATCTTTGCGACAATCGGCAAATTATGTGGTGGCAGCTTTTCAAACTATCAAGACAGTTACAGCTTTGCTGGTTTGTTAGACAACTCAAGTGCCAGTGCGCGTTTGTTCAATTACAGTGAAGTGTTGAACAGCATTCCAAACAAATCGGGTTACACTATACGAAACGAAAAATATAAACTCATACAGTTCGATAACGGGAAACAGGCCTTATTCAACTTAGACCAAGATCCATATGGAACCAACAATTTAATAGACAAGCTGAGTTCTACGGATCAGAAGGAAATGGACAAACTGGAAGAAGAGGCGGCCAACATTAGGGATTAATTGGCGCTTTGGGCTAGCCTTCGAGGTTGTAACAAAATTTAAGCTCGGACGTTTAATTGCTAAACCCAATCATGAAACGCACTATATTAATGGCAATGGTTTGTCTGTTTTTTCAAACCACTGTTTGCCAAACAACCACAACACTTTACTTTTTGCCAGGACTCGGAAGCACAAATCATTTGTTTGATAGGATGGATTTTGATTCGACATTTGAATTGGTTGACATTGAGTATCCAATACCTGCAGAAGGTTCAACGATGCAGTCTTATGCAAAACTATTGTCGAATCAAATTGATACTTCACAACCCTTTGTTTTGGTTGGAACCTCAATCGGAGGAATGTTAGCCGTTGAAATGGCTGACATAGTTTCACCAGAAAAAGTATTTATTATTGCCAGTGTAAAAACACGAAATGAACTCCCTCCAAGGTATAAATTCCAACGTACTGTACCCATTCACAAGCTTGTAAACAGCACCATAATCAAGAAAAGCACCAAGCTACTTCAACCTGTCGTAGAACCAGACAGCAAGTGCGATCGCAACGTTTTTCAGGCCATGTTAGAAGCCAAAGACCCATTGTTTATGAAACGTGCCGTTGAGATGATTTTGTTATGGGACCGAGAAGCATATTCGGATAATATTAACCATATTCATGGCAATAAAGACCACACATTACCAATTCGATTCACAAAACCCGACTACGTTGTTGAGGGTGGGTCACATATGATGACATTAACGCGGGCAGGTGTTATTCAAGGCATTATTGAGGATGTGTTGAAGGATTGAATGTCTGAATGATTGATTTTTTGGAATGGTGTACGTTCCAAATTCAACAGATTCTTCGCTTCCTCCTGTCGTCGGAAAATCTGAATGACGTACAATCAAATAAGTCCCTAACTGACTCAAGACCGGGTGACTCAGGACAATCCAGAATTATCTATTGTCAAATCAATTGTCAACTAAAAATGCTCGAATGAAACCTGAATACAATACTGATGATAAACTAACCCAAAACGCCAAAGCGCTAAAAGCGAAGCGCCCTAACAACCCAACACCCTATTCCTCCAAAATGCGAAACGCATCTTTCTGAACACCAAGAAACAACCAATTCGCAATTGCCTGTCGGTTATCTGGAATCAGTAATCGTTTTTGATCAAAGTCGTTGGTGATATTCCCCAATTCGATATAGACTGCCGAAGGTTTAGATTCTCGTAAAACGTATAAATCTCTTGCTTTCACAACGCCCTTATAGCCCCTGTTTTTTTGATGTTCTTTGTATTTGGCATCGATGGTTTGAAGTAGTGTATCAGCTGTTTGTTTTCCGTTGGAACTTCCCGGAAAATGATAAAAAAAGATGTCAATCTTTTCTCCCACCGAACGAGAATCAACATGAATAGCAATCATTTTTTGAATTTTAGCGGTTGCCTTTTCTTTCTCATAAAGGTCATTGACTGCATTTGTCCGTTGCCTTAATCTCCGAACTTGATTCGCAGGTATTTTTTGTTTAAACCAAACAACCTCATCTTTATCATACCCAAGGTATTCTTGATCTCGAATACCGTCGTTTTCATCTCGTACAATTACATATACTTTGGCTCCATGACTCAGCAGGTTTCTGGCTAATCGTAATGTGACATCGTACGCATACTCATCTTCACACAAGAAATTCCCATCCTTTTTGGTCATTGCTCCTGGATCTGGACCACCATGACCGCTGATTAAATAGTAAACACAGCCCTTAAGGGTTTCATCTTCTACGGTGATCTCCTCATAATCCTTTCCCAAGATTGGTATTTTCATGGTGTAGGATTTAAAGTCTGATGTTGTAGGAACACAAAACAACTCATGATACGGTACCCAAAGTTTATTGTCATCCTTGTAACCGGCTGACTTTATTCCACTCTCTACAAGTGCTTCATTGAATTTTTGTATACGTAAGGCCTTGTCATAATCATTGATACCCAAGGTTTCCCGAATCGTCCCACCAGTGTAATCATACACCTTTAAAGGCATTTTGTATTTTTTTTCTAAGATGAGGTAATCCGTAGGACCTAGGCTATTTAGAGCTAGAAATGAATCCAGGTTGCAATTGCTTTGGTGTAACTTATAGCGGCTTAGTAATGTTTGAATCCCGTCGCCCTTTTTAACTTCAACAACCAGGTTGGTTTGTGCAGAAACCGCAATTGATGTAAACAGCATAACTGCTAATAAAAGTACCTTAAGTTTCCCAACCATATTTGCCCAGCAAAGGCACGAATTTAAATTCCCCATGTTCCGTCCGTTCATATTTGTTTTCAACAACCTTCTTTATCAGTACCATTTTTTGGATAGCACGATCACCCATTGGTACAACAAGTCGACCTCCAGGTTTTAATTGTAACTTCAATTGTTCTGCCAAACTATTTCCACCTGCCGTTACAACAATTCCATCGAAAGGACCTTTTGACGGCAATCCGATTGTCCCGTCACCCAAAAAACAGTGAATTGGGACTTTCAATTTGGAAAACAATTGACTTGTGTTTTTAAATAAAGCTTCGACACGTTCGATGGTATAAACGGTTACACCAAGCTGAGCTAAAACGGCGGCTTGATATCCGCTCCCAGTACCTATCTCCAGTATAGTGTCACCATTTCGGACATTTAATAGCTGAGTTTGAAAAGCAACTGTAAACGGCTGAGAAATGGTTTGACCACTTCCAATTGGAAATGCTTTGTCCTCGTAAGCATCATCCCAAAAATCTTTTGGAAAGAAAAAATGTCGTGGCACTAGGCCAATGGCCTCCAGCACGTTTTCATCCGTTATCCCCTTATTTCTAAGCGCTTCTACCAATCGTTTACGCCTTCCCTTATGCTTAAAAGAATCCTCCAAAGTGTATTTTATTATTGACAACTAATGAAAACATTATTTCATACACCCCTAATTAAAATTTTACTTCGCAAGTGTATTCTGAATGCAAATAAATTCAAAAACACTGAATGTTGGCGTAATTGGTAAAGGGAACTTTACTGATGAAATGCTAAGAACGTTTTTAGACAAAAAAATGTTCGGCTTATGCTGCGGACTTCAGAGTCACAAATTCGACAACCTTCTTCCCCTTAGAAACTATGAAGAATTAGACCAAACGGTTGATGCCGTTATGATCTTTGATCCTGCGTTTTGCCTATTTGAGAATTTGGTTGAAGTAATTAAAAGCTGCAAGCACATTTTCATAGTGGATACGTCACATATGTCACGTCACCAACTAAAGCGCGTTGCAAACTATGCGGCTGAAGCTGGAGTTCATGTACAGGTTAGCAATGGCCTTCGGTTTGAACACATTCATACGGAGATAAAAGATCTTGACCTTGAACCGCGCATCATAGAGTGCAATCATTATTTAAAAAGACCAGAAAATAAGAAAGCGAAGGTTTCTTTAATAAACGATATCTTACTTCCAGACATTGATATTGTTTTGTCTCTGGCAAACTCGAGAGTAAAACATGTTTCTGCAACGGGTGTTGGGGTTTTGTTTGAAGATCCAGATGTTGTTAACGCTCGAATAGAATTCTATAACGGTTGTGTTGCAACCATCTCTACAAGTAAAATTGCAGATAAGAAAGTCCATAAAATCAGGTTTTTCCAAAACAACAACTACCACACGCTAAACTTTCAAAACCAAAGTTTACGCATTGTCACAGGTAATGAAAGCCAAGAAGACATTGAAGAGATAAGTGTGGAAGACCAAATGGATGACCAAACCAATTTT
>JBLING010000153.1:0-6655 GCA_047639155.1 bacterium | reverse complement strand
GGTGCATATCGTTGTAACTCCATTGCCAATCTAGGTTGATACAGTGAGGCGTCTTGAATCATATCAAGCTGAGTGATAGGACGAATTACTTGGTCGTTTCCATATCGACTATACATTAAATTTTGCCCACCAAAGTCAATTCTTCTACTTTGAGCACCCACACTTCTAAACTGAGGTCCCACATTAATATAACTCAAACCAAGTATTGGAAGTTTTTCACTTCGGGTAATTTTAAAGTCAAGATCATAGAAATAATCCCTTAAGCCTTTAGCCTTGGGATCGTTAAGCGTATACATCTCAGAAACACCACTTTCAGAGGTAAACTTGAGATCGTATTGTTTTACTTTTTTGTGGATTTCTGTGGTGCCAGTAATTACTGGATTGTGGTAGGCCATATCAGAGCGCGATGTGCCTCTTACATCCATCATATCAACGTAGTTTAATCCAACTGCTAGTTTATTACTTTGAATAAGTGTTGCGTTACCACCAAAGAAAATGCGATCGCTAGTTTGTCCAAAATCAGAAGGTCTGTTACGAAATAAAAAAGTATTGATATTTAACTCTTGCGCATACTTCGAAAATTCCAAGGCAAAATCAACTGCTGCACCTTGTTGGCGCCATGTGTTGTCATCCGTATAAAATAAATCATAATGGACCATGTCGCGATAAATTTCAAGCGCTTCAGACTGGTGACCAGTTAGGGATTCTTGGTTGTTGTAAAATGTATATGGTGACAATTTATAATTGATGTCTCCGAGTTGATATCTGACAGCATCGTTAACCAGTCCTTTTAAATACATCTGTCGCATATCGAAAGAAACACCAGACCCCCAAAACCCTCCAAAGTCATTCCTAACACGCACCATTCCATGTAAAAAAGTGTTTGCATTTGGGCGTGCATTTAAAGCTATGTCAACCAGGGTATTCCCGGTATTCAGATTTGAAGGTGTTATGGTATCTCCCTCGGTAGAAAGCGTGTTTTGCTGAAACACGCTACGGGCAGCTCCAGAGGCCCATAATTTTTTATTTTGTGCATAAACGCCTGCTGTGCAAAGCACAATAAGCAGGGTTGCGATATATTTCTTGTATAACATTAAAATGATAATTTTAGTTCCAATACTGTCTCAGTTCCATTAAAAGCATCTCTACCGAAGTTTCTATCTTCGTAATGAAACCACCTGTGACGTAAAAATAAAGCGGTATTTTTAGAGATATCATAATCGATTCCCAAGCCAACTCCCCAGCCTCTCTGATTTCTTGGTGCAGCTGTCACAGCATCTAAATCAGTTTTATAATTTGCGATGATGCTCTCATATCCTAAATAGGTTGCTATTACACATCTGTCGTTATATTCATAATACATTTCAAGCTCATTACTGTAGTGTCTTAAGTATGCATCCTCAGAAAAGACTGTAATTGGTGAGATAAAGTCTTGTACAGATGAATAACGATTCAATAAAAATGCATAGAATTTTTTCAAGCCAATCTTACCTTGATATTTTGCTTGAATCTCGATGACGTTAAACTTTTTGGCAACAAACGAATCCGTTAGCTCGACTACTTCATACACATCTCTAAAAATCACGTTATATCTGCCGTAAGCTCCAACATTAGTGGGGAAATTCCATCGCCAAAATCGTGAGCGTGTCAATTGATTAACCGGGTGGCCGTAACTTATCCGATTGCTTACTCCTTTAAGCTCGCTAGATATACTGTTAGCAACTGACAGCTTTAGCTTATTAATTGGCAATTCCGCATTGATGTTAATTCCCTGTCTGTTATTTGTGAATTGGCCAATTGCAGTAAGTGAACTTGCAAACGGTGCTAGCGTAGCACTTGAGCCGACTGAACCTGCAGCCAAAGTATTATTGCTCGTTTCTCTAATGGCCGAGTTCCAAAAAATCGCATTGTTGTTAATTACATTTGGGCTAACTCTAAAATAATGAAACTCGATTGGTACTTTACTTATCTTATCTGTAAAGTTGAGTTTCAGATTGATTGCTTCCCCCCATGGTAAATTATGAACCGGACTATAGTAGTGGCCAGCACCAATCTCTGATTTCAGTACGATGCCTTTTGACACATTTACTTGAAACTGGATTGTGGAGATATCGAAGCCAATGCTGTTGGTTCCCAAACTGTCGCTGTATGTTTGATTGTGGAATGTATTAAACGATGTAAACCCAAAAGCCGTTTCCTTCTTTAACTGACCGCCGTACGACAAATTGGGAATGGTTAAAAATCCTCCGTTAAGTTCCGTTTTACCGTATAAGGCCTTCAAACTAATATTTCCTGGCAGTTGTGTGGCTTCAACAACAGTACCCGTAAATGCGCGTTCTCCCCATCTAGTATCCTGGTTTATATTACCTTGACTATAAAACTTGCTGTATCGATCAGATACCGATCCACCAACAGGATCCCATGGATTGCGCTCAAAAAGTACGAATCGATTGTATCCAGTAAATGCCGATAATGTAAAGTCACTTAAAGAAACCCAATGAATTCCACCTGTCTTTACTCCAAAAGTCCCAATATCAGTATCAAAATTCCCATATAAATTTATACCAAGTAAAAGTCCAAGATTTGTGGCAAACCGTGTACCGGTTAAAGGACTATAAATGGTTGGTGCCTGAGACTGGCTAACCTGCCCATTACCATATGTAGGGCCAATTTGACCATCCAGAAACTGAAACGCGTATAAATCAAAACCCCACGCAGTTTTTGCTGACGGACGGCCAGAGAACTGAAGCGTCAGATTTGGCAACTGACTGTCGTCTCCGACAAAAATGCTTTTTTGTAAAGCCGTGTCATTATTGACATCGTTTAAAATGAGCGCTTCCTTATGGCGTGTGTACGTTGTAAAAAAGCGATACGTCCCTCCTACCTTAAAAGTGTATAAAGCGTCAGCTGGTTTTTTCGGATATACGCCAATTGAATGAGATACGCTTGTATCAAACTTAGCGTTCCACTTCGACTGCCAAGCCGCAAATGAATCGCTTTTGACAACTTCCGGAGGGCTTTGGGCATTGCCCATTTGCCACCACATAACGCTCAAAACTATTGCGATATATTTCTTTGACTTTATCATTTGAATAAATACCATATAATAATAACTGCCACTATAAGTAGGACTGAGAGCAGTACATTCAGTCTTGATTTTTCTAAGCTTATTGCCCCTTTCTGCCAGGTTATTTCTTGTAGTCGTTCCAAGGGTAAAGCCTCGTCTTTTGATGAAAAAAAGAAGAGAAGTAAAACGCAAAAAACAAACAGTATAAAAGCAAAATGTAAAAAATTTATTTGGGTGAATTGAAGTGCCATTCCAGACAGACTGTCTTGCATTAGTTCTAAAACAAGTCGAGCTACACCGATTACTGCGCCTGTTAAAAGAGTAATTTTTGCGGCCCTTGGGGTTATTTTTCTACTTAAAATCCCTACTAAAAACACTGCTGCTATAGGAGGTGAGATAAACGCTTGAACGCTTTGTAGTTTTTGGAACAAACCACCTTTTATAAACTCCATAAAAGGAATCCAAGCCAAGCCAAATCCGGTTAGGACGATGGTTGCAATTTGACCAACGTACACCAACTGTTTTTTACTCGCCTTAGGTTTGTATTTTCGATAAATGTCCATTGTAAATAAAGTTGAACACGAATTAAAAACAGAAGACAAAGAACTCATCAGTGCAGCTAAGAGGCCGGCGATTACAAGACCTTTAAACCCGGTAGGTAAAACCGCCAAGCTTAACAAGGGTAGCGCGGCATCATAATTCGTACTTCCATCACTCTTTATTGGAAACGTAATTAAAGGATTGTCACCAACCGAAAGTGCGAGTGCAATTACACCTGGTACAACAAAAAGGAAGAGTGGAAGTAATTTCAAAAACCCACCGAAAATTGTTCCTCTTCTAGCATGATTGATGTTTTTCGCTGCAAGAACGCGTTGGACTATGAACTGATCTGTACACCAGTACCAAACACCCAAAATCGGAGCTCCTAAGAGTATACCTGTCCACGGAAAATCTGGATGACCCATGTCTTTCCAGAGGCTAAGTGAGCCAGCGGGAACATTTTGAACAACACCTTCCCAACCATTCAATTCTTGTAAACCGAAATAAGTTAAGGCAATAGAGCCACCAATCAACACGATCATTTGTAAAAAGTCGGTATAAACGACAACTTTTAAACCACCTATTAGAGTATAAACCCCTGTAAACAAAACGATTAATAATGCACCAGTCCAAAAATCGATGCCTAACAATGCTGTAAAAACAATACCGCCTGCGGCTATTGTTATAGAAATCTTGGTGAGTACATATCCGACTATTGAAATCCAACTTAAATAGCTACGTGCCCATGCGCTGTAACGTTTTTCTAAAAACTCAGGCATTGTAAAAACGCCGCTTTTCATATAAAATGGCACGAAGAACCACCCCAATAAAAGTAGCATGATTGCTGCCAAAATTTCGAATTGTCCCGCTGCAAAATCTCCTTTGGCACCTGCACCTGCAAGTCCAATTAAGTGTTCCGAACCAATGTTTGACGCAAATAATGATGCACCGATAACCCACCACCCAAGGTTTCTACCTCCCAAGAAATAGGATTCAGGGCTGCGAGATTTATTGCCAAATTTCTTCTGAAAGTAAAAAAATACAGCGATACCAAAAACCCCAAGGAAATAGATACCTATTACGAATAAATCCAAAGACGAAAGGTTCTTGAACATATGCTAGTATTCGAAATTGAGGTTTCGTTTTTTAAGTTTTATCGTTGCTGCGTTCGCCGGGTTTGGTTTTACATAAAATGGAATGTTAAAGTATGCCATGTGTCCATTGCGATCATATGCAAAAACAAATACACGGTATGCACCTTCCTTTTTAGGTGCAACAAATTCCATATTACTTTTTGTTTTCGATTTGATTAGCCCAGGAATGCTTGGTGGTGCGCTTTCTGCATCACCGCCTGATTTCACGTCAGTACTTTCTGAAATAACCTGCCAGTCAAGTTTAAGTTTATCTCCATCTGGATCAACGAAGTTTCCAGTTACCGTGTATCGTTCCCCTGCTAGCAGAATATTGTCTGTTACCGGTTTGTTATCTGATAACAAGGCAAAATCAATAATTTTGGGAGTTTGATTTAAAGGATTTGACTTTCTCCAATCCATGTGAAGTCGGTCAACCGATTCGGTGCTTTCGCCAGATTTCCCAAACATTCCATACCACGTTGCTGTGGTTTCTTGTTTTTGGCCCCATAAGAAAACATAAGAGCCAATGCACTTCAAACTATCAGCGTTGATGTAATTGTTACGCTCTTCATAACTATCGGCTTTTTCACTAGAAGTTTGCTCAATTGGTGCACCCCATTTAGTTTTAGCCGTTTCCCAATGTCCATTTGGACCCCATTCTGCGATTAAGTATGCTCCTGTCCATCCAAATCGTTGCATGTCGTCTATTGCTTTTTTCAAATCCCCGTATGTGTTTACTCCGTATATATCTATGTCCGGGGCATTTGCAATTATTAGTGCTGTTTCAGTAGAATCATACCCTGCAGTAACGGTAGTGGTTGGATGATTTGGATCCTCACGATGAATCATAGCGGCAATATCTTGAACGGCGTTCCAAACTTCCGTATTGCTGTAAAAAAGGTCTACCTCATTCCCCACACCCCACATTAATAAAGCAGGATGGTCTTTAAATTCACGGACTTTTCTCGTGAAATACGTTAACTGATTCTTTACAGCTACCGAATCGTCATAGTCAAATCCATGGCGTTCGTGTTGCACCCATAAACCCATTGTGACAGTCAATCCTAGGCTATGTGCTTCGTCAAGATATTTCTTAGCATTTTCCAGGCTCCAGGTTCGGATGGAATTTCCACCTATTTCTACAAGCTTTTCGAGATACATCTGCCCTCCAGCACCTTTTATGTAATACGGTTCTCCTCCCCTATACAACTCCCAATCGCCATCAACCTTCTTTACTTCTACTTTAATGGCTTGCCCAAATGAGACAAACACTTGGAGGAAGCAAAGCGTAAATATTGTAATTGCCCTAAAGTTCAAACTGGATCTCTTTATTCCTTTTAGCATCATACTTTTTTTTGTCAAATTTGAAGAGTTTGGCGGGTCTGTGTGCGACATTGGATTCAACTTCACTTAAAGGAGAAATCAAATCCAGACTAAGAATTTTCTTCCTAAAATTCGGCTTATCAAATTTCTCATTGTGTAACGCCTCATAGACGCCTTGCAAGTCCAGCAGGGTAAATTTAGGGGGAAGCAACTCAAAGCATATGGGTTCAGTTCTGACCTTTTTCTTTAATTCTGTTAGCGCCTTTGCAACAATTTCATCATGGTCGAAGGCCAGTTTCGGAAGCTCATTTATTTCAAACCATTTCACCTCATTGGCCCACGTCGATGCAATAGGTTCATGGCTATCGGTGCGAACAAGTGAGTAATAGCCGACAGTGATTACCCGGCCAACAGGGTGACGATCTACACTACCAAAAGTGTGGAACTGTTCAAAATATATGTTTTCTAAACCTGTTAAGTGTTGAAGTATTCGACTTGCAGAGGTATCTAGGTCTTCCTCGGGATATACTAAGTCTCCAGGTATTGCCCATGAATTCAGATAAGGTTCAGCTCCTCTTTGGATAAGCAAAAC
>JBLING010000152.1:0-6720 GCA_047639155.1 bacterium | reverse complement strand
CTTTAAAACAACAATAACATCCAACAGTCCTTTCCCTCCTTTTGCTTCTTTTACGTCCACGCCAACATTCGAGAACAAGTTTAGGTTTATCAGACGCTCATAGGTTGTTGCCAAGTTGAGTTGACTGAAATAATCTCCCTCTTGGAGTAAAATGTTGTTCCCTATAACTGCTGGAGATAAATCCATGCCATTCATCACAAACGTGATGTTGTGTTTTACGTTTCGAATGGTATCGTTTAATTCAGATCCAGTATGATAAACAACCAAAACCGAGCCGATGCTTTTCTTCTTGTGTGTTGTGCTGTCAGGGTCATTGATGTTTATGTCAATAAAAACTTGCCTTGGAAGGATTGCGGTATCAAGTTCGATTGATATATAGGACGGGTTAAAGCTATAAAAACCATTGTTTCGTAACAAATTACTGATTCGTGCGCGCTCATCTCCTAGAGACACAAAATCAACCGGTTTTTGAATCTCAATTTTTGAATCTGATTTGGATCGATCAATAAGTGCTCGAATTTCAGTTGAAGTCGTACGGTACTTCACACGTTTGATCACATACGGTTTGCCTTCGGTAACGTAATAGGTTACCCTTTTCTTTTTCAAGTTAAATGCCTTCGAAAACTTTGTCTGTTCAACTTTATAGGTTACCGTGTTATCAAAGTAGCCGCGTTTAACCATATACCGTTGCATGTTCTCAGCACTTAGGCGTACTCTATTCGTGTCAACTACAATGGGAGGTTCACCGATTTTATTCAGACCAACTTGTTTGCCAAAGTGATTCGCCCACATGTGCGCTTTTACCACCAGTAGTCTCCTGTTCGGCTTATGACGCACCTGATCCATTAAATCAGTTTCAGAAACAGTCTTATTGACTACAATTACTCTGTTTTTTTGTAATAGATATTCGTTTTCTGGAACTAGTTTACTTGATTTACACGATGCAAACAACAAGACACTAACCAAAACTAACGTTACTTTTGTGGCTATAACATTATGACCAACTTGGTTACAAAAAATCAAATAAAATTTGTCCAGTCTCTTCACCGAAAGAAATATCGTCAAAAATACAGCCAATTTATCGTAGAGGGCGCAAAATCAGTTGGTGAACTCATCCACAGTTCATACGAGATCGAATCGATTTACGCCTTACCTGACTGGTTAAATGAACACAAATCTATAAACGCTTCTTTATCGATTGTTGAAGCAAGTCAAAAGGATTTGGAGCGGATGTCGTTTTTCAAAACTGCTTCTTCCGTAATTGCGATAGCAAAGCAGCAAAAAACCGCAATTGTCGAAGAATCGGATTGGGTGATATGTTTGGATGACATTAAAGACCCTGGAAATTTAGGTACGATTGTGCGCATTGCTGACTGGTATGGTATTTCAACGATTTACGCCTCAGAGCAGACGGTCGATTTGTACAACCCAAAAACTATTTCAAGCACTATGGGATCATTCTCACGTGTGGACGTACTATATGGCGACTTGGAATCTGTATTAAAAAATACGGCGAAACAAGTTTTCTACGCATTGATGGATGGCGCTTCACTATACGAACAACCCAAATTAGAGAAAGGTATGCTTGTAATTGGTAGCGAAGCAAATGGTATTTCAGATGCATTGTTAAGCCTCAATCATACCGCCATAACAATTCCAAAAACAGGTGGTGCTGAGAGCCTAAATGCCGCTGTGGCAACAGCAATTATTTGTGATCGATTATTACGCTAAGATGGAATTTACGGAAGCAATTAAATCAATACTTTTAGACGCTAAGAAAACGTTTTTTGGGCAAACTGTAAATTCATTTAACCAACTGGACCCTAAAGGTTTAAACCAATTGGTGACAGATATTGACATTGCAACCGAGAAGTTTCTTGTTGCAGCATTTCTTGACCTTATACCCGGAAGCTCCATCATTGCAGAAGAGCAAACTGGAAGCCAATCCGACAGCAAATATCAGTGGATTATCGACCCTGTTGATGGCACAACGAATTTCATTCATCAAGTACCAGCATACTGTATAAGTGTGGCATTACAATTCGAGAACCAGACAATTGGCGGGTTTGTGTTGGAATTAAACAGAGATGAGTTGTTTTGGGCGGATGACACTGGTGCTTATTTCAACAGTACACCTATCCATGTAAGTAATAGAGAGGCATTTGCAGATACCTTAATTGCCACCGGTTTCCCATATTACACGTTTGACGATTTACCAAGTTACTTAAAGGTGTTGGAATACTGTATCAAAAATACCCGAGGAGTGAGAAGACTTGGCAGCGCCGCCTTAGATCTTGCTTACGTGGCTTGTGGTAAGTTTGATGGATTTTTCGAAGTTGGCCTGAGTCCATGGGATGTGGCTGCTGGAGCGTACATTGTAAAACAAGCTGGTGGTAAGGTTTACGACTTTCGTAGCGGCGATGACTATATCTTTGGAGGAGAAATCATTGCTGGAAGTCCTATGGCTTCCGAACAATTAGGAAAAGTGATTCAAGATCATTTTGGCAAAAAGTAACACATATCTCAAAATAGGCATTCTGTTATTATCAGTGGGATTGTGTTCATCGTATTCTCCAATCTCTGTAGAAAAATCATCCATCGATGAAAACAATCAGCCAGATTTAACCACCAATAATGCCTTCGTGAAAGTGTTGGAACTAGATATCAAACCCCACACGCTTTACAGAGAAATTGATTTTGGATTTCCGTATACCAGTTTCATTTTTGAAATTGATCGCACCTCGGACTTTGTAGAAGCGGCATTCTATTCAGAGCAAAACGAATCATTTAAATTAGACTCAATACCGAAAACGGATCAACCTGGCGACGAAAGACGCTCCCCTTTTATTATTCCTCAAATCCCACAAAACGCTTTTACCTTTTATTCGGGAAATTTAAAAGGACTGGTAAAAATCTACTTCTTCTATGCACCTCCAATTGAATTGAAGAACGACAAACATTTTAAGAAAGTACAATCCATTTGCGATAAACCATCTGTAATTGCTGGTGAAGTTTGGCGCAAAGGTTTACCGGACCCTATTGGCAATCGAGTGCGTCACGATGTGAACCATTGTTTAATTCATCATGCAGCGAGTTCCAACAGCAATACAGATTATATAAATGTTGTTCGAAACATATACCTGTTACATACTCAAACCAATGGATGGGATGATATTGGATATAACTTTGTAGTCGCACAAGACGGTTCGATTTTTGAGGGTCGGGAACATCAAAATATTGACAGCACAGACAACGTAAAAGGTGCTCATTTTTGCGGTAAAAATTCGAATACAATGGGCATCTGTGTATTGGGAAATTATCAAGACAAACAGCCTACTCCAGCATCCATAAAATCACTAGAGCATTTATTGACGTGGAAGTGCGATAAAGATGGCATTAACGCTTTAGGGGAAACCGCACACCCCGTAAGCACTTCTCCCAAGCTCGCCCACATCGCGGGCCACCAGGATGGTTGTGCCACGGCGTGTCCCGGTGATTCATTGTATCAACTTCTCCCAACACTTCGTAAAACTGTTGACTCACTGGTAAAGACTTGCGGCTCTGTTTCGACGATTCATACCGACAATCCATACATAAATACGTATTGGTATCAAATACCAACTTCTAATACGCTTCAAATTCGACTTTCAACAAGAGATAAAACGACAGCTTCATTATTCAGTATTGATGGAAGAGTTGTGTGGAAAGAGACTACTAAAAACGGAAACCGCAATTTGGTTGTAGAAGGTATAAGTTCTGGAGAGTACTATTTACGGCTTAAATCTAGTGGATATATCTATCATACGCTTAAAGTCTTAATTCAATAGCCCAATCAATTCAACCCTTGAAATTCCAGTATTTCGCGCTCATTTTCTACGACATTTTTACCTACTTTTGCAGCCCTTAATTTATGTGGGAGAAATTATCCGTTTTTGTACTGAGAAATAGGTTGCTTCTAATTGCAATCTTAGCCCTCCTAACTGCCTTCATGGCCTTTAAGGCTAAGAATGTAGAGCTACAATACGATAACCCAAAATTCATCCCAGACAACGATCCAGACTACATAAAATACCAAGAGTTTAAATCAACATTTGGTGACGATGGCAGCGTTTTGGTAATTGGAATTAATACGGATTCAATTAATCATACTACTTTTTTCAATGCTTGGTGTGATTTAGCAGATTCAATAGAACGGATGGATGGTATCGAAAAAATACTGTCTATTGCCAATGTTCCAAAAATGGTTATTGGACAACAAATTACCATTTATGAAGGAGACTCTTCTTTAATTGAAGTCTTTGAGCAACAAGAAATTGTAACGAAAAGAGCAAGCTCCAAAACAGAAGTTGACTCATTCCTTTCTGAAATAAAAAATCTGCGTTTTTACCAAGGCATATTGGTTAAGGACTCTTCTAACTTTACCTTAATGGCAGTAACGCTGGAAAAGGATTTGTTGGATTCCAAAAAGAGAATCCCGTTTGTGTCCGGCGTAGTTGAACACGTAAATCGAGTTTGTGCGGAACATAATGTTGAAGCGCATTTCTCTGGACTACCCTATATCCGAACGAAGTTCTCAAGCATGGTACAAAGCGAGCTAAAGTTGTTCACCGGACTATCTATGCTCATAACAGCACTTATTTTATTGTTCTTTTTCCGATCGCTCTACACATTGATATTTTCAATGTTGGTGGTCGCAATAGGTGTAATATGGAGTTTCGGAATAGTGGTTTTACTTGGGTTTAAAATAACGCCATTTATTGGCCTTCTTCCCCCATTAATTGTCGTCATAGGTATTGCAAATTGTATTTACCTACTGAACAAATATCACGACGAATACAAAATGCATCAGAACAAGATGCGGGCACTGCAGCGTGTTATTAGTCGTGTTGGGATTGCCGTGTTCTTCACAAACCTGACCACAGGAATTGGATTTGGGGTATTTGTATTAACGGGAAGTACGGTATTAAAAGAGTTTGGACTTGTCGCATTCCTAAGTGTTATGTCGGTGTTTCTCATCGCCATCATACTCATTCCTTTAATATTTAGTTTTTTACCTGACCCAACAATCCGTCAAACAAAACATCTAGACAATAAGATCCTGAATGCTGGTATTGCAAAACTCACGCATATTGTAACCAAAAAACGACGACAGGTATACATTGTGACTATTGCCGTTGTTGTGATTATGTTTATCGGACTCAGCCGCATAAATGCGGTTGGATTTATGGTGGATGACATATCGAAAAGTAATCAGATATATACCGATTTAAAATTTTTCGAAAAGAATGTGAACGGCGTAATGCCATTCGAAATAGTGATTGATAGCCGCGTGCCTTATGGAATACAAGACCCCAAGTTATTGCGCAAAATGAATGATTTCGAGACCAACAAGCTCTCGAAATATCCAGAATTATCACGTTCCATATCAATTGCTCAAATCATAAATTTCGCCCGACAAGAAATGAACGGCGGTAACCCAGCATACTATAGAACTCCAAGTGCATTAGAGTTGTCTCGTATCCTCGGTTTGTTTCCTTCTCAAACAGGACCTTCAAGTCAGAAGATGATGGGTTCAATGATTGACAGCACACGTCAAAAGGCACGGATATCTGTGCAAATGGCGGATGTTGGTTCAAAGCGAATTGAAGAATTGAAAACCGAAATTTCGGCTATCGCCGATACTGTTTTCAACTTCCAACGTGAAGTGGTGAATGAGATTGTAACAGATTCTGTCATAAGCATTGCCCAGAGTGACATGGATTCTACGATGATCGATACCGTTTATCACACCGAACTTGAGTACGCCTATACACCAGTAGATTCAAGCGAACGACGTATCATATCACTTACCGGTACGTCTATCATCTTCTTAAAAGGAAATGCATATTTGAATCACAATTTGATGATTAGTCTTTTGGTTGCTTTTTTGATAATTGGCCTAATAATGGCTACTATATTTACATCTGCCAGAATGATCGCCATATCGCTTATCCCTAATTTTATTCCGTTACTGATTACAGCCGGATTAATGGGTTATTTTGGAGTAGCGTTAAAGCCGAGTACTGTCCTTGTGTTTAGTATCGCTTTTGGTATTGCTGTCGACTTCACCATTCACTTTTTATCAAAGTATAGAATGGAATTAAATCGAAACAAGTACAACATTCAAAAAGCGGTTAAAAAGGCTTTAAATGAAACCGGAGTCAGCATGGTGTATACCTCTATCATCTTATTCTTTGGTTTTATCATTTTCTCTGGATCTTCTTTCGGTGGAACGATTGCCTTAGGCATATTTACATCGCTTACACTTGTCGTGGCGTTGTTATCCAACTTAATTGTATTGCCGAGTTTATTGTTGAGTTACGACTTAGCAAAAGAGCGCGCAAAGAAGAAAAAATCACCGTTAATCGCATATCCAGACGAGGAAGCGTAGTATTTTTTAATGTTTAATTCTTAATGTTTAATGGACTACCTGCAATATCCAATTTCCCATCTTAAATCTTAAATCTTAAATCTTAAGCCCCTACTCTTCCCTTTTCACATATGGCTGACCTTGGGAAAGCAGGAAGATCTGAGATGTATGGAATAAGTGCGTTATCATTCGTTCATAAGCAATAAGGTCGATTGATGCTAAACTTCCACACTCCGAGGCGCTAACGTTCTACACATAGTGGCTTACGATTAAATATCAAGAAGAATATTTCAAAAATTATCTTTTTGCGA
>JBLING010000151.1:0-6736 GCA_047639155.1 bacterium | reverse complement strand
TGACAGACGGGAATGAACGAGGAACCGTCATTCGAGTAGACGTAGTCGAACGACTGCTTTGCCCAAGTTAGCGGTCATAGCAATTTATTGTGGTTTAGTCTGCTTTGAGCGAAAAGCAGACAAACAAGTTAATCATCTTAAGGACGGGAATTCCGACATTGCAGACCTAAGCGATGTCGATTTTCAACGTATATTTTATTGGTAAAGTCGGGTACAAGCTCAAGATGAAAGGCTAAAGTGTTCGATCATTTGTCGGTGAGTATCCAAAATATTTTTTGAATGCCCTCCCAAAACTTGATTGGTTTCTGTAGCCTACCTCTAAAGCAACATGCAAGATAGACAGTCGACCCTCCATGATTAATATTCTAGAACGCTCCATTCTCTTTTGCGTCAAATACTCAGATATGTTCATCCCGTAACTCGATTTAAATGTCCTCACTAACTGTCCTTTACTCATAGCCAATTCAGCACATAAAGAATCTAAGCGTATTTCAGCATCAATGTTTTTATCTAGCTTATCTAGGAGCTTTTTCATTGCGGTGGTTTTGGAAGCTGTTAGTTTATTGTCATTACTATATGCCAGTTCAGGAGATGTCATGCATTCGAGTGTATGGCAAATGAGTTCTGTAGTTTTTGCTTCGAGGTATTGGCTGGAATAACTTTTCTTGAAATTATTAACTAAAATACATTCGATAATCTGCCTCACCGTACTTGTAATTGGGTAAGTAACAACTTTGTTTTTTGACGCCGTTAATATTTCCTGTACTGAAGAGGGAAAATCGGCCATGTTCAATTTAAAAATCCTATCTAATGCCTCTGGGGATATCCAAATCCCTACCCCAATGTACTTCTCTTTGGTTCGATGGTAGCGGGTCTGATGACTATTTTTACTATGTGACGTTACATATGATCTTGGCATATTATTGTTAAATATACTTTTGTCTCCCAGTTGCATATCAGAACCACCGTGCAACATAAATTCAAACGAGATCATGTTTTCAAGTTTTGCGTTTGTCGTGAATGATTCTCTTATATGCAGATCTTTAATGCCCAAGTAGGCGCAATTCTTATATTTGAATATGTAGAAAGTGCCGTCTGCCCAGCCAGATTGATCTGTTGCCAGACTCTGCACATCAATGATGTCAACATTAGTATCTTGTAAAGCAAAGAGTTTATTTATGTCATGCAGATCAATTTCAACGTGATTTTTTTTAATTTCCATTAATGATTTCCGTAAATTGAACCCTAATATTTACACTTAAATAACTTTTATCTAAAGACTTTAACAACATAATGATGTTTTATGCACAATTTTATGGTGTTGCTGCACAAGTTATGAGTAGTCTTTAGAGTACTTTGGAAAAACAAAAACTAAGGTACTGGAAAAGTTCATGAACCACCATCAAATAAAGCTTCCTTTGAGCATTTTAGCCTCACTACTTGTCACTTCAAATGTGTACGCACAAGAACAAACAGATGACGAATCTTCGAGTTATGAAGTTATCTCAGTAACAGCGCAAAAACGAGCTCAAAGTATACAAGATGTTCCTATATCCATGTCTGCATTTGGAGAAGAAGTCCTTGACAACATAGGCGCTCAAGATTTTTCAGACCTGACAGCAGTAGTACCTGGATTAAGCATTGTTGGAGGTTCAGATGCTTTCCCCATTACCTATATTAGAGGGATTGGAACTAACGATACAAGTATTGGTGCAGATCCAAGCATTGGCGTTTATGTTGATGGTGTTTATGCCTCGAGATTAGGCGGAGCGCTTACCGAGCTGCTTGATGTTGAGAGGGTTGAAATACTAAAGGGACCGCAAGGTACTTTGTTTGGAAGAAATTCTATTGGTGGTGCGATTAGCATAATAACTAATAAACCATCTGATATTTTCGAAGGCAGATTCAAGTTGAGTGTTGGTAATTTTGGTAACAAAAAAGCCAGTGCTGTAATCAATATTCCGCTAATGGATGAAGTGTTGTATGCCCGAACCTATGGCTCCATAACAAAAAGTGACGGCTGGCAGGAAAACATACTAAATGGTATTAATGGATACCAAGAAGACAGAGTAAATGGTGGTTTTAAGCTTACATGGATGCCTAGTGATAAAGTAGAGGTAAACTTCTCAAATACATGGAGCAGCTACAATGACATCGCTAGCTATGTAGAAGTCTACACATCGGCTTTCCCACTAAATCCTCTTAGCGATGTTCTGGATGATAAAAAAGCGGTTACGGGAGGATTGGATCCATTCGGTAATACTGCAAATGACCAAGCTCCCAATATCCCAGTGTATGACCGTGTTCTCAGGGAGCACTGGCTGAATGTCGCTTGGGACATGGGTGATGATCTTTCCCTTACATCATTGTCAACCTTCCGCAAGTATACCGCCACATCCGCCAGAGAGTATGACGGTACAGAGTTTTTCCTTGCTGAAAATACCCAGTCAATCGAAGCCAGTGAATCTTATGGGCAAGAATTCCGTCTATCTCACGATTCAGACGGTTTGTTTTGGGTGTTAGGTGCAAGTTACAATCATGAAGACGCCGATCTCGATTTTACCTTAGGTCTTGCCGATTTAACCTTTGCACTAAATGGCGGCGCACCATACTACGAGCGCAGTATTACTGCATCTGAAACCGATAGTTACGCGGTCTTTGGTGACGCTACCATAAGCCTTTTAGATAAAATGAATTTAACCGTTGGGGCTAGGTTTTCAAGAGATGATAAAGTCTTTAGCTACAGCAACGGCTTGCATGAATATGGCGCAGCCGCGCTGGGTGGTTTTGGTGCTTCATTTCCTGCGTCTTTTCAATTCGTTGACGAAAATGGGATTTATGATCCAACTGCTACGCAAGTAGAAGATAGTTGGAGCGATTTTTCTCCTAGAGTTGTGCTGGATTACAAGTTGGGTTCTCACTTGCTCTACACAAGTGTGACCAAAGGCTACAAATCCGGCGCATTTAATAGCTTTCCTAGTCCAGATTCAACCAACGGACTGGTTGTCACGCCGGAGGCAACGCGAACAGTCGCGCCCGAAACGGTGATTAACTACGAGCTTGGTTTCAAATCTAGCCTTCTGAATAGAAATTTGAACATTAATGGTTCTTTCTATTATCAGGATTATCAGGATTTACAAGTATTTCAGGTCGTTGGGGGGGTGACAAGGCTAGAAAATGCCGGTGAGGCAAAAAGTAGTGGGCTAGAGCTAGATGGGCGCTACGCTATAAACAATGAGCTGGCTCTAATGTTCAATGCAGCATGGATGGAGGCAGAATTTAAGGATTATGTAGTGAGTGGCGATGACTTGTCTGGCACCTCACTGTTTTTCGCTCCTGAACTATCCGCCAGTCTCTCGGTGGACTATGTGAAATCACTTAGTGGTATTGGGGATGCGAGAGCTTTTATCACCTATGCGTATAAAGGAGATCACTTACTCGCCGCTGGGGTAGAGCAAAGTTCTTACTCTCTATTGAACGCAAAATTTTCGTTAATCAGCGAAGACGATACATGGGAAGTTGCCTTGTATGGAAACAACCTTACCGATGAAGCATACCTGACTAACTTTGTGGGTATTTTGATTGATTTCGGATTTACCGGCGCGGTTAGAAATACTCCCAGAACCTATGGTATGTCGTTCTCGTACAACTTCTAACTGGATGGTTGTTGAATTTTTGCAAAACCGAAAGCTTTGGTGCATCTGTTGTGTCAATGCTGACAGGTAGCACATTCCAAACGCATTCAACAAGTTAGTATTTGCAATAGCAATGTACAAAATCAATCAAATCCTAAATTTAAGGAGTAGTGCATATGTTTTCCAGGAATGAGATAACGTTTACGCATTGCCTGGCCATGCAATTTGTCTGGTTAATGCTAGCTGTTGGTTACAACTTGGTCAGCATATATAACATTGAAAATGGCTATTCACCTTTAAAAATTGGAAATCCAGAGCAAACATTGGTGATGATAATTCCTTTCGTGCTTCTGCTCATATCTGGGGTTGTTAAACGTTACACATTGTATTTTTACTTTGGTGCTTTTCAGACAATTATGCTGTTTTTAGGTGGTGTTGTTTCGCACTTTTACCTTGTATCTATCTCCGGGTTGTCACAATACTCCTCAGTTTGGTCTTGCATTTTCGCGATTGGAATTAATTTGTACGGCGTGGCAGTTTTTTATTGTGGTCTACGAAAAAGTTACTTCTTAAAGGCCAAACGGCTGTAAACCAAATTAATAATAGAGTCTCTATATGAACATATCACCGATTTACACACCACCAAGTGAAGACGAACTTAACTCAAGGAAAGAAAAACTCCTTAAGCTCATGGATAATTCAAAACTGGATGCTTTCGTAATAGCAGATCCAGATAATATTTTCTGGCTAACGAACTTTGCAAATTATGTTCATGAAAGACCTTTTATACTCATTCTTTCTAAATGCGGGAGATTGTCTTTTATTATCCCAAAATTGGAAAAAATGCACGCAGAGTCACGTGTTATAGGCCAAATTGAGTATTTGATGTATGAAGAATTTCCTTACGCCGGTAAGGGAAGTTGGGATTTGTTATTTACCGCAGAAATTAGCAAGTACACAAATGTTGGCTTAGAAGAAACGGCCCCTCAGTTTGTTGCTAACCTTATCACCACTAAAACCATCAGTTCAGAATTGGTTGAAGTAGCCCGCTATATAAAGTCTGACTATGAAATTGGACGCATTGTTTATTCTAGTAATATAGCAAGCAAGAGTCTTGAAAAGCTCCTTTCAATGGCGGCACCTGGTGTTTCGCTACTCTCTGTCAACTCCAAGATAACAAAATTAATGTTATTACAGATGTTAACTGACAACCCAGAATCTAACCCTTTGGCTACCAATGTAGCGGCAGTTGTTCAACCTCCTGCTGTTTCAGACGATCCGCATAATTTTACAAATATAATGGAAATGGATATGGCAGCAGGAGGTCCACATGTATCCATTATTAATGGCACCATTAATGGTTATGGCACAGAAGTCGAAAGAACCTTTTTCTTAGGTAAAGTCCCCAAAAAAGCCATTAAACCCTACGAAGTGATGATGGAGGTGCGAGGGTTATGTTACGAACTATGTGTTCCCGGTGCCGACATGCATGATGTTGATTTCAAAGCCAAAGAAGTATTTAAGAAGTATGGTTATGCAGAAAATGTTGTTCATCGAGTAGGTCACAGCATCGGTGTAACTGGACACGAAGGGCCGTTTTTAGCTGAAGGTTTTCATCATGAAATACAAGCGGGCATGCTTTTCACTATTGAACCAGGTATTTACTTAGAGGGTATTGGAGGATTTCGTCATTCTGACACGGTTTTGGTGACGCCTGATGGAAACAAAAACCTGACACCAGTAAAAGATAGTTTGAAAGACATGACACTGAGCATAAGTGCTTTGAATTTTTCGTCATCTCCTGCCTTCAAGAAGAAGCTTTTAAAAACCTACAATCGTTATTTTGGACTGAATATAAAGTTGGAATAGGACTCATTAATAGTTCAACTTGTTTTATGTAGAGTCAAACACAACCAACTCCCGTTACAAAGAGATTCCATTAAATGCAAAAGACAACAAGCTCCGGTCAACATCATAACTATAAATATTTTGTTCTATTCATGCTGGGCTTAGTCGGCGCATTCAACTTTATTGATAGAGCCATATTTTCAGTTCTTGCCGTTACCATCAAAGAGGATTTGCAACTAACTGATACTGAAATCGGCATGGTTGGCGGTATCGGTTTTGCTCTTTTTTACGCATTGATGGGAATTCCTTTAGCCCGTTTAGCGGATAAAGGTAATCGAATAAGTATACTGAGCCTATGTCTGGTGTTTTGGAGTTTGGCTACCGCAGCATGTGGCCTTGCAACTAACTTTTGGCAACTGTTGATTGCGAGAGTAGGAGTGGGAGGAGGTGAAGCAGGCTGTTTCCCAGCTTCATTCTCAATTTTGTCAGATTACTTTGAGCCGTCTAAAAGGGCATTTGCCATAGGCTTGTTTTATTTTGCCGGTTTTCTTGGATTCGCGATTGGTCTCGGTAGTACTGGTGTGTTGGCCGAATCAATAGGATGGCGATATACATTTATTGTCGTTGGCTTGCCCGGTGTACTGTTAGCAATCACAGTAAAATTTTTTGTAAAAGAACCTAAGCGAAGTCATGTTGAGATTAGTAATGAAGTTTTAACTGAGGGGGTGTTTGCCGCAACAAAGAAACTGTTTGAAAAGCATTCGTTCAGGCATTTGATTATTGGCTACACCTTTTTTATTTTTTCTAGTTACGCATTTATGCTGTGGTTACCTCAATTTTACCATCGAGAACATGGTCTCGACAGTTCTGAAATTGGAATTTGGTTCGGATTATCCTTAGGGGGTGGGCTCGTAGTTGGTACAGTTTTAGGCGCAATTTTTTCAACCAAGTTGATTAAAAAAGACCGCGCATGGGAGCTGAAATTTCCTGCATTGATTTCATTGCTCGCTTTCGTAACTTTTTTGTTTGTGGTTATTTTTGAAGATTACAAATTGTCTCTAGTGGCTAGTTTTTTTGGTGGGATAATGTCAACCGCAGGGCTTGGGGCAAACTTTTCAGCAGTACAATCTCTTTCAGAACCAAAATACCGTGCTCTGTCTTCTGCTCTGATGTTGTTCTTTTCAGCAATATTGGGCCAAGGTTTAGGTCCAACTCTCACGGGCATCATTAGCGACCTATTTCTCAGTTACGGT
>JBLING010000150.1:0-6754 GCA_047639155.1 bacterium | reverse complement strand
TTGGCAAAATGCCAATAGGAATTAGCGTTTCAGTCGTGTAACACC
Source organism: bacterium (assembly GCA_047639155.1). Lineage (GTDB taxonomy): Bacteria > Bacteroidota > Bacteroidia > NS11-12g > UBA9320 > UBA987. The sequence goes on along the minus strand of JBLING010000150.1, from coordinate 6,709 downwards.
AATTGCTAAAACAATCCAGCCAGCAATAAACATTAAACCACCAAATGGTGTCACAGCTCCGAGCATCGGGTTATTCGTATAGATCAGGGTAAATAATGATCCAGAGAAAAGAAGAACGCCCAGAATAAACAGGAATCCAGCTATCCTTAAGAGTTTAGAATCTTTGAAAAGAGAAATTACACCGACGAGCAATATTGCGAAGCAGTGGTACCATAAATAAGTGACAGCCGTTTTGAAGGTTTCAATGCGACCAGCGGCCTCAAGGTAGTCGTGTAAGCCGTGAGCCCCAAACGCACCAATGGCTACGCTACACGCCCCTAAAAGAGTGCCTAAGATGAGGAATGACCGTGCATCTCTAGACACGTTTTTTCTTATATATGGGTACAGTGCTACACGGTTCGCCAAACATGATGCTTTTTACGACAGGCGTAAACTTTTCAGTTATAGCGACATATGCTCCAATTGGCACTTCGAATTTGCTACAACCTTTTATAACCACCATTTTATCACGAAACGTTTCAACGTCTATTTGATTCAATTTTTCAAGGATGATGCTTTGCTGCATATCCATTAATGAACCATAGAAAACATGATCCGCTATTCCAGACAATTTGTTGGCAACCAGCATATAGGACCAAGTTGGTATGATTGCATCAGCACTACAAAACAGGGCAACTTTCTTACTTTGGTAAGCAGTCCAGTCATGTTCTTTAATAAATGTGCGAAAGTCTTTTTCACGAAGAATCAAACCTTGGAACAGATGTTCCTTCATGTCAAATTCAACAAACTCCGATTGATCGTAGTACTCTTCTAGATTAAAAGTAATCAATGGGCTATTGGCAACTTTATTTACGATCTCTTCCATTAGTCTACTCTACTTATTTTAAGCGCATTTGTTTTTGACTTACTCAATATAGGCATACTTGCAGTGTGGATGACTAAATCTCCTGCAATAACTAGCTTTTCAGTCTTTAATATTTCAAGTACGTCGGCCATTGTTTGATCCGTGCTTTCCATACGGTCGTAATAGAAAACGCGGACATTCCATACCAAATTTAACAAACGGAAAATGTATTTGTTACTGGTAAAGATAAAAACGCTGCATTTTGGACGGTAGCTCGCAATTTTAAATGCGGTGTAGCCAGACTGTGTCAAGCTCACGATTGCTGTTGCATTTATTTGTTCGCTAATCTGAACTGCAGAAAAACATATCTGGTCTGATAGAAAAGTCGGAGAAGATTTCGAAGGCTTTTTACCTTTATGATATATATCCCAACCATCTTCCGTTGATTTTACAATCTTTTGTACAGCTTGAATTGCCTCAAGCGGGTATTTACCAACAGACGTTTCCGCACTCAACATAACCGCATCAGCTCCATCCATCACCGCGTTTGCAACATCACTAGCTTCTGCTCGTGTTGGTCGCGCATTGTTAATCATGCTTTCCATCATCTGGGTAGCAATAATTACCGGCTTTGAGAAGTTGAGGCACCTTTCAACAATCTTCTTCTGAAGCATTGGGACTTGCTCAAGCGGCATTTCAACACCCAAATCGCCCCGTGCTACCATTATAGCATCAGCCCCCTTTACGATGGACTTAATGTACCGAATGGCTTGTGGTTTTTCAATCTTGGCAATGATTCGTGCTGTACCTTTCAAGTCGCTTATCCGCTTTCGCAGTTCTGAAACGTCTTCTCCTTTGCGAACAAATGATAATCCGATCCAGTCGAAATAATTGGAAACCGCAAATTCTAAATCTTTTATGTCCTTCTCAGTAATGCATGGAAGGCTAATATCCGTATTCGGTAAGTTGAATCCTTTGTTAGATGACAAAGGGCCGCCGTATATCACTTTTACCCTAAAACTTTTGTCATCAATCTTTTCTGTTACAACAACACTGATATTCCCGTCATCAATTAACACAGGATCTCCTAGTTTAATGTCTACAGGTAGTGCAGGGTAATTCACATATAACTGGTCACTATCGCCTTTACATTTTTCGGTTGTAATGATTAACTCCTTCCCTTCTGTAAGGAAAGTGCCTTTGGTTACTTCACCAATTCTAAGTTTTGGTCCTTGAAGATCTCCCAGAATTGAAATGCTTCGATTCAGCTCAAGATTCAATTCTTTGACATTTTTAACAACCTTCAGGTGTTCGGTATGCGTGCCGTGCGAAAAATTAATACGCACCACGTCCATCCCGGCGTCAATCATTTGCCGTAATGTTTCCTTTTCTGCAGTTGCGGGACCAATGGTCGCAATTATCTTGGTCTTGTTGTAAGTTAAATCTATTGCCATATATAATGCTATAGCTAATCTATATAGAGTAGCAAGTCAGTCTCTTCGTTAATCATATTATGTTCTACTTCAAAACAAAAGTCTACAAAACTAGTTTTGGAAATTTTGTCCAAACTTAACTGAAAGGTCAGTGAATGGTTCGTTTCAATTACAAAAGCATCCACGTTTCTAAGCTCCGGTGCCAAAATAATATCCATTCCTTTGTTTTTGACTACTGAAAACGTCGATTCGGTTTCTTTATCTACAAACGTAAATCGCGCCCAAGTTTTGGTTTCATCCTGATGTTTCGTCTCAATGTCTTTATCCCTTGAAAACGCTATATCGGTGCACTCGATTAGATTCCAAATCAATTGTGTAAAAGGTTTTGCACACACCAAAGCAAATATCCTGTTCGGTCGTTCGTGTATGTCCCTAAGTATATGGCGTTTCATTTCACTAATAAAGAAGTGTCAAAATTAAGCTGGTTAATATTTTACTTGTGTTTTTTAATGAAAAAAATGTTCTTTGCACCCTTAAAGACTTAAAAAGTAAAAACAATGTCAGAAATTGCATCAAAAGTAACCGACATCATCGTTGACAAGCTCGGTGTTGAGAAATCAGAAGTTACATTAGAAGCTAGTTTTACAAACGATTTGGGCGCTGATTCATTAGATACAGTGGAATTGATTATGGAATTCGAAAAAGAATTCAATATCGCCATTCCTGATGAGCAGGCTGAGAAAATTGGAACAGTTGGACAAGCTGTTTCTTATATCGAAGAAAACACAAAGTAATTTAGTTACATGCAATTCAAAAGAGTTGTTGTAACTGGTATCGGGGCACTAACACCTATCGGAAATTCCAAAGACGAATATTGGAAGAATCTCGAGGCGGGTGTTAGTGGTGCCGATTTGATTACCCGTTTTAACCCAGAAAAGTTTAAAACCCGATTCGCGTGCGAGGTAAAGGGTTTTAATGTCGAAGATTTTTTGGAACGTCGTGAAGCACGTCGCATGGATCCTTATACGCATTATGCAATGGTTGTTGCACAAGAGGCGATGGAAGATGCGAAACTTACCGAAGAAGGTTCAACAGATCCAGACCGGTCTGGTGTCATCTGGGGATCAGGTGTGGGCGGACTTCACACCTTATTAACTGAAACACGAAATTTTATCGAAGGAGATGGTACGCCTAGGCTTAGTCCGTTTTTTATTCCTATGATGATCTCGGATATAGCCAGTGGTTATATCTCGATGAGACATAACTTTAGAGGACCGAATTTCACCACGGTGAGTGCGTGCGCCTCTTCAAATAATGCCATAATGGATGCTTTTACCTATATAAGAATGGGAAAAGCAGATGTCATGATTACAGGTGGATCTGAAGCTTGTGTGAATGAGTTAGCCATGGGTGGATTTAATTCCATGAAGGCGTTAAGTGGTCGGAATGATGACCCCAAAACAGCGAGTAGACCTTTTGATAGAGACAGAGATGGATTTGTGTTAGGAGAAGGAGCTGCTAGTTTGGTACTTGAATCTTTAGAGCATGCTCAAGCGCGGGGAGCCCACATCTACTGTGAAATCGGTGGAGGTGGATTATCTGCAGACGCGTATCACATTACCGCACCTCATCCAGATGGATTGGGCGCGAGTAATGCAATGAAATATGCTTTAGCAGATGCCGAAATGGAAATTACCGATATTGATTATGTCAATGTACACGGTACTTCCACTCCATTAGGGGACATTGCCGAAACAAAGGCAATTCAATCCGTATTTGGAGAACACGCTTATAACTTAAACATCAGTTCAACAAAATCTATGACTGGCCACCTATTGGGTGCTGCTGGTGCCGTTGAAGCTGTAGCCTGCATTTTGGCGATAACAAAAGGTATTATTCCTCCAACAATCAATCATTTTACAGATGATGAAGGCCTGGACTCAAAACTTAATTTAACGTTTAACAAAGCGCAACATCGCGAGGTTAACGCTGCATTAAGTAATACGTTTGGTTTTGGTGGTCACAATGTGTCGCTGATAATGAAAAAGTTTAAGGCTTAATCTTTTAATGCCTTTGACTTTATTTCAAAACAAAAAGGACAAACGTATTCGGGCGCGTATCAGGCAATTAATTGGTTTTAAACCAAAGAATTTAAAGCTATACCGAAAAGCGTTTCGACACCTTTCTGCTTCAGAAAACATTCAATTCACCAGTCAAAAGAACAGTAACGAGCGACTGGAATATCTCGGAGACGCCGTTCTTGACATGGTCATTGCGGAAATCATCTTTAGAAAATTTCCATTTAAAGGGGAGGGTTTCTTAACGGAAGTCCGAAGTAAAATTGTGAGCCGCAAACAATTGAGTTATATGGCGATACAGATTGGTATCCCTACTTTTATAGAGGTTGAAGACGTGCTTCAAAAGAATCGACATGTAATGGGTTCACTTGCTGGAAATGCCCTGGAAGCATTAGTGGGGGCGATTTATCTGGATAGAGGGTATGGCAAAACGAAATCTTTCGTTTATAAAAAGCTTTTGACGCCACACATAGATTTAGACGAGATTCAGAATCAATATATCGACTACAAGAGTTTGGTAAACCAATGGGCACAAAAGCATAAAAAGCAGCTGATATTCACTGTAATAAAGGATAAGGGCGAATCGAAAAACGGGAAATTTAAGATTGGGCTGGAAGTGGATGGGGAAGAAATTTGTACAGCTGAGAACTATTCCAAGAAAAATGCGGAGAAGATTTGCTGCGCTAAAGCGTCAACAATTCTACAATTGTCTCCAAAACCTTAGATATCCCAAGCTTCAAAAAGTTTTGTAATCAAAACATTCTCTTCGTCTGCTATTTGATCATCAGCGCGTACTAATTTCATTGCAAATCTTAAAAAGTCAGTACGTTCTTCTTCAGAACTTTCTACGTAAAAGTCTTGGGCCAATTGAACCAATTTGGTTTCATATTCAGCTGGTTTTAAGGCGCTTATTTCTTCACCAGCCTGCTCTAAATTACTACCGAGTGGGAAGTTTTTGTTGATGTAATCAACAATTACAGAACCTTCTCGTGCATCGAAATCGCCATCGGCCTCTGCGAGAATGGATAAAATCAAATATCCAGTTATGTCTTTATTAAATTGCGCTTTTGTCATAGTACGTAAATTACATACAAGTTTATTTATTTTTGAGTCATTACGAAATCACTTTTTAAATACTTTTAATAAAAATTTGTAATTAGTTTAACATGGTATTTACTCGAATCGTTTGCTGCCTTTTGGCATTTCTCTCATTCACATTTGCAAAAGCACAATTCTTTAAAGCAAGTTTGATTGGCGGCGGAAATTTTGCACAGGTAGACGGTGATCATATTGGAGGATACAACAAACTTGGGTTGGTAGCTGGTATCGGCATTCAGCATGATATTGACGATACAAAATCGGTAGGTTTCGAACTGTTATATGCGCAAAAGGGAAGTAAACTTGTAAATGATCCAGATGCTACTATTCAACCGATTTATATTATTAAATCAACCTATATAGATTTTCCATTGGTCTATACACAGAAGCTTCCTACCGTCGATCAACTTAGTTTTCATACAGGATTATCCGTTGACGTTAATTTATCGGGTACAATTGACGATGGTGTCGCTACGGAAGCTGAGTTTAATAAAATCGAACTTGGATTTATGTTAGGGGCGACATATCATTTTAATGATGTTTTTGGATTTAGGCTACGCCATTCATATTCATTGAACAAAATTAGTTCGAAAGTGCCTGCCCAGTCGTTGCTGTTTTTCAATCGTATTGGGATGTACAACCGCTGGTTTAGCGCTGGAATTGTGTATCAGCTAGGATAAATCTACCAAGTAATTGGTACGTCTTTTTTCTCTTCCTTTTTCTTGATGTCCTTTTTTGGAGTAACTGTTTTTTTAGGCTTAGACGGGCTGCTCGTACGTGTCCGGGGTGAGCTAGTTCTATATGTCGGCGTAGGTGTATACGTATTCGTGTTTGGAGTGCTGGAACCATTGTAACCTGTTGAATGGTTTCTATGGAGTTTCCAGTTTAGCGCAATTCCCCAAACAAACAGATCAGAGTGTTTCCAAGTTTCACTTGTATATTCAATGGAAGTTGTGGTTTCTTCAATCTTGTCTAGATCAAAATAAGAGGCTTCATTCCCTCTTGTATAGTCTGCTCTAACTTCAATTCCAAATGATTTTCCAAGGTTGAACCGTGTTCCGAGACCAACGCCATATCTAAAGGTTCTAGAAGTGTGTATCCGTTCAACAGCGTCTTCATATTCTTCTGAATATCCTTTAACTCCAGTGCTAGTTTCAGAATAAAATTTTCGATGCCCTATGATCCCATCGGTAAATACAGTGATTTTTGGATTTACTTTATATCCAAACCGTGTAATGAAATGGTTGCCAACACTA
>JBLING010000149.1:0-6762 GCA_047639155.1 bacterium | reverse complement strand
AATGAAACGGATAGGATAGAAATGTTTCTGGACCTGATTTTAAAGAAAAAACCGCTTCTGTTGGATTCCATTTGACCACATCAAATTCTGAATCGCGTGCAAAACCGTGTTTGCCAAGCGTGTATTTCTCCTCTCCAATTTTATAGGTATCATTCTTAAGCTGACCAACCACTGGGAACAACAATGGCGCTTGTCGTGGCCACACAGCCGGATCAGCTTGCCATAAGTATTCTTTACCTGTTGCGACGTTTTTTATGCTTTGGATTTCTGCGCCCAAGGGCACAACCTTAACTTCTATATTTTCGTTACTTAGTAGCATTCTTTAATTGATAATTGACATGTGTCGTTTTATTATAAATCGTCTAAGCAATGTTGAATCATATAAGATTCAACCTACTAAATTCGCTCTTCATGGACATATTGTTGACTAAATGCTAATTAAAATATTTCGCCACTAACGGCATCTGCCTACCAATACCGAAAGCAAGGTTTGAGATGCGCAATATTGGCGCTGCTTGGAAACGCTTGTATTCGTTTCGGTCGATTAACTTGATGACGTGCCTCACCATCTCTTCTTCAAATCCAAGTTCCACAATTTCTTGCCATCCTTTTTGCTGTTCGATGTACAACGTTAAAATCTTATCCAATACAGGATATGGCGGCAATGAGTCACTATCTTTCTGGTCGAACCTTAACTCTGCAGAAGGTGCTTTCTCGATAATTTCCTCTGGAATAACAATACCGTTTCTATTGACGTAACGCGCCATTTCATACACCTGCATTTTGTACAAATCTCCGATTGCCGATAGTCCACCGCACATGTCGCCGTATAACGTAGCATAACCCACTGCTGTTTCACTTTTATTGCTTGTATTCAACACCATTCCGCCATACTTATTACTCAAAGCCATGAGCAATAAACCACGACTTCTGGCTTGAATGTTTTCTTCAGTTACGTCAACTTGTCGACCCTCAAAATGAGGTAGCAATGTATTTTCCACGACGTCAATCATGTCCTTGATAGAAATGATTTTATATGGGCTTCCTAAGTTGTTTGCTAATGTTTCAGCATCCACTACACTTCCCTCTGAGGAATATTTAGAAGGGAGCATTACTGCCAATACATTTTCTGATCCGAGCGCTTCAGCAGCCAGCGCGTGAATCACCGCTGAATCAATGCCTCCAGAAGAGCCAAGAATTGCTTTCTTGAAGCCCATTTTGCCGAAGTAATCCCGAATACCCATCACTAAGGCATTGTGAATCAGCTCAATATCTTCATCTTTATAATCAAGGCTCTTGTCTTCATATACAGAATCTTTCGACCAATCAATACAGCGATAGTCTTCTTCGAAGTAGTTAAGCTCTTCAGCTATCTCGCCTGTTTGATTGATGAACATTGAGCCTCCGTCAAAAAGTATGTCTGTATGGGCACCGATTTGATTCACATACACCAAAGGAAGCTTGTAGTTTTTAGCGTTGTCAACCATTCGGTTTTTCCGCTCTTCAACGTGGTTGTAGCTATAGGGTGATCCCGATATATTAATCATCAAATCCGGATTAAGCTTTACAAGCTCATCCATCGGAGTAGTTTGATATAACCTTGGTTCGTCTAGGTTCCACAGGTCTTCACAAATGGTAATGGCTATCTTAACATCCTTATAATCAACTAACTCAAAGTTTTTGTTGGGCTCAAAATAACGATACTCATCAAACACATCATATGTCGGAAGTAATGTTTTATGAATTTCTGATTGTACTACACCGTCAGCGATAAACACAGCTGAATTATACAGTCGTTTGCCCTTTTCTAAGCCAGAACGACGAGGCATTCCAACAATTACCGCTATATCGGCAGTATGTGCCGTAAGCTCTTCCAATGCAGTATTGCATCGATCGATAAAGCTTTCGTAATTGAGTTTATCCTTGGGTATGTACCCGCAGATACTTAATTCAGAAAAAACAACAAGATCTGCGGAATCGGATTTTGCACGGTTGATGTGCTCAACCATTTTATTAACGTTCCCGGTTAGGTCACCGATTGTATAGTTAAGTTGAGATAGTACAATTTTCATTCCCCCTGGTATCTATAAAAAGATACCAATATTTAAACTTGCGAATTTATTTTTACCAATGGTTGATTTATCAGCACTAAACATGTCAACAAAGTCGTTATCCATACGTAAACCAGCGTAAAGCGCGGTATTGCCGACTAGCGAATACTCTACTCCTAATCCAATAATTAGAGGCATGCGCAGCAGAAAAACTTTATCATCAAAATTATCATAGTGGTAATCGTCATTGGCTTTTTTGTTGACCCGGATTTCTGTTGGGTCGTCAAATGGCACTGTATTCCCACTTATGTCAGCCCTTGCACTTGTAAGAAACGAAGGGGCAGTTCCAAATTGTGCCCAATATGTCCAATAACCAAACTCCTTCGTTTTAAACTTAACAGAAATCGGTATTTGAACATACGACATTCTGTAATCATACTGAACATTACTATGACTCGTGGTTCCTGAAGACGAATCGGTATGTTTCAAAAGGTCGGTATGCATAATGCTGCCGGCGATATCAGTAAACAAAATCTCTGCACTTAATGCATAGTACTTTTGAAAATTGTAATCTCCCATTAAACCGTAGCTATAACCAGCACTAGAACCAACACGGTCAATGTTTTTTGTAGCTGGCGATATCCAGGACATGTTTCCAGAAACTTTCATCCCTATGCGAAAACGCTGATCTTGTGCGTTAGCATTATACGAAAGGTTAAGAAATATTACCGTTAAGGCGGTGGTGGCTATTGTTTTCAACTTCATACTTTTGCAATTCTAATGTTACGACAAAAATGGTAAAAAAAACGACAATAATATCGTTAATCAAATCCACAACATTGATTCTTATTATCGGCTTAGCTGGATGTAATGAATCCAACAAATATGGGGTCGACGTTAGTGACTCCGCAGTTGAAATTAAAATCAATCGGTTTGAGGATGACATCTTTGGTGTTCGTTCAGTGGAAGACTATATCAATCTTGACAAACTCGACTCAATTTTTATTCGAGATTTCAAACGAGGAATTATGGGTCAAGAAACACGGGACGGCTTTGTACCTGTAGAAGTAAGCGCGAACGGACTAATTGAGTTCGTAACATTTCCTGACATGGTCCATTTATACAACACGGTGGACTCCATTTATTCAGAAGTGTCAGATATTGAAGAAGATTTAAGTGATGCGTTTTCCTATTATCACCATTACTTTCCATCAAAACAAATCCCGACTGTGTATACTGTAGTAACCCCTTTTAGAAGTCAGGTTATATCGAGTCAAAATGCAATTGGCATTTGTTTGGATATGTATTTAGGAGCAGATTTTACACCATACCAGTCGCCACGAATGGAGTTTCCTCAATTTATCATCAAGCGATTTAGGAAAGATTACATGGTGCCAAATGTGATGCGTGGATGGATGGAAACTGAATTTCCAGACACTTTCACACAGGGAAGATTGTTGGATGAAATGATTTACCAGGGTAAAATTCTTCATTCTTTAGATCGACTTCTACCCAGCACTCCAGATTCGATAAAAATTGGCTATGAAAAAGGGAAGATTGAATGGTGTCAGCAGAATGAACCTCAAGTATGGACATATTTGGTGAACGAGGAATTGTTATACAGCACCAATTACAGAGCATATTCTGGCGTTGTAGTTGAAGCTCCGTTTTCAAAAGGACTAAACGTCCCTCAAGAGGCCCCAGCCAAAATTGCAATATGGGCGGGTTGGCAAATTGTCCGCCGATATATGGACAAACACCCAGATGTAACTTTGGAACAGTTGTTATCAGATGGTGATCACGATAAGATTCTTCGAGAATCTGGGTACAAACCTTAATCTGTTTTTATATACGGTTTGACTTTTTCAACCCATGTCGAATCCATACTATAGATGGCTTTTAAGGCATCCACGTCAATATAAACTCCATGTTGATTGCGGTAATAGACTATAGATTTTGCATGCTTGTATGAAATGTATGGGTGTAATTGGAGTTCTTCCACTGTCGCAGCATTTATGTTCAATCGATTTGGGTGTCCCGTCACATGGAAAAGAGGCTCAATACGTTCGTAAAGCATAGAATCTATACCATACACTTCGCGTAATTGTTGGGTTGAGTGAAATCCGCCCAGTCGATCTCTGAATTTCACTATACGCTTCGACAATTTGTTCCCAATTCCCGGCAAAGACTTTAACTCGGTTGAGTCGGCATTGTTGATGTCGAGGTAAATCACTTTTTTGGCGCTTACTTGTTGAATCGATTTGGTTTTGGTGTATCGACTAAAATTCAAATAGGGCTCTACTGTCGCATAGTCGGATTCAGAAAGAAGGTTCAGTGCATGGAACTGGTCTTTACTCTTTATGAAACCATTGTCTTGTTTGCGCTTAAACCAAGTCGAGATAAATGCATCCGGGAAACCGAGTTGCCGTAGGTCTCTTGCTTTGGAATAATTTATATCAAACTGGGACAGGTTCCACACACGTTTTTCATTCCGGTATTGTTGCTTTGAGCGCACTTGTATTGGTTCGGCACCCTCCTCTTCTACCCATATGATTTCAGTTGTATCTGTGTTTTTCCAAGGCCAAAAACGGGCAGCAATACTGGCTCCAAGAAGCAATAACAAAACCGCTACACCACGCTGTTCGGGTATGGTAAACTGCAAAAAATCACGAGACATTCACCAAAAAAAAGGCCTTGGATTAAATTATCCAAGGCCCTTTATTTTATCGTTAATGACGCTTATCCCAGTGACACGTCAAGTACTTCATTTTTTTGATATTCACCATTTGCCAATTTCTTTTTAATTGCGGCAAAAGCTTTGATGGTTACTTCAACGTCAGACAATGAGTGCGCTGCTGTTGGAATTAGTCGCAACATGATGATTCCTTTAGGTACAACTGGGTAAACCACAATTGAACAGAATATTCCGTAATTCTCACGTAAGTCGTGAATCAAATACAATGCTTCCTCAACGGTTCCGTTAAGAATTACAGGAGTTACACATGATTTTGTAGTTCCAAGATTGAATCCTTCTTTGCGCAACCCACCTTGTAAAGCGTCAACTATCTTCCAAAGGTTTCCTTTGATTTCTGGATGCGTTCGAAGTAGCTCCAACCGTTTCATTGCACCGATTACCAATGGCATCGGTAATGATTTTGCGAAAATTTGTGACCGAGTGTTGTATCGCAAATAATCAATAATTTTTTTATCTCCACTTACGAATGCCCCTATGCTTGCCATAGATTTTGCAAACGTTGAAAAATATAGATCGATTTCTTGTTGAACTCTTTGCTCTTCACCTGCACCGGCACCTGTTTCACCAAGTGTTCCAAAACCGTGGGCATCGTCAACAAATAATCTGAAATTGTATTTCTTTTTAAGTTCAATAACGCCTTTAAGATCACCTTGGTTTCCTGACATTCCGAAAACTCCTTCTGTAATCACCAAGATAGCCCCTCCAGATTTTTCAACCAGCTTAGTTGCTCGCCCTAGTTGCTTTTCGAAGTTCTCCATGTCATTGTGGGCATACACAAATCGCTTACCTTGATGTAAACGTACACCGTCAATAATGCATGCATGTGACTCGGCGTCATATACAATTACATCGTGGCGGTCTACAATTGCATCAATGATAGACAGGACACCTTGATAGCCAAAATTCAAAAGCATTGTATCTTCTTTTTGAACAAAAGTGCTCAACTCCGATTCCAATATTTCGTGGTTTGTCGAATTCCCAGACATCATCCGAGCACCCATTGGGTAAGCCAATCCAAACTCAGCAGAAGCATCAGCATCGGCCTTTCGCACTTCCGGATGATTTGCAAGACCAAGGTAGTTGTTCAAACTCCAAGTCAAACGTTCCTTCCCATTAAACATCATTCGTGGTCCAATCTCTCCTTCTAGTTTAGGAAAGGTGTAGTACCCTTTAGCAGCATCAGCATGTAAAGCCAACGGGCCCATGTTTGATGTTATTTTTTCAAAAAGATCCATTAATTATCGATAAATATTCGTGCAAAAGTACGAAAAAGGGGTACAATACAAGCCTCTACAAACAGAAGTTTTTTGCACACTTTCTGCCGTTAAAACCAGTGATATTGCGACTTAAACAAGATGCAGCTGAACATTTTATTAGAAAGCTTTACCACATTTATGCGGAAGCAGCAAAAAGCCTGTAACAATTACCTCTGATTACCGTTTAAATAATTGTATTACCTCGTATTATAATTTATCTTTGCAGACTTTTCGAAATGAGCATTCGCCTTATATTAATCACGTTTTTATGTTTCAGTTTATCCCCTGGTTGTGAATACCAGAAGGTACTTAAAAAAGGTACGCTCGAACAGAAGCTAGACATTGCACGGAAATATTACAATAAAGGGGACTATGCAAGGGCTCAAATAATGCTTGAGCAACTCATTGGAAAGTTCCAACGTGGTGATAATTCCGAAGAGGTTTACTTCCTTTTTTCTTTTACTCATTTTGGAATGAATGATTACGCACTAGCGAGTTATCATTTTCAAAATTTTGTTGAGCGCTATCCTCAAAGCAAGTACCACGAACAAGCTGCGTTTATGATTGCGCGATGCGAGTTTGAAAAGACACTGGTCGCAGAGTTGGACCAAACCAATACCAAAAAAGCAATTGAAGCTATACAACTGTTCATAAACCGATATCCAGCAAGTGCATCGGTAGAAACTGGCAATCAGCTCAT
>JBLING010000148.1:0-6785 GCA_047639155.1 bacterium | reverse complement strand
ACTCCAGCCAGAAGCAATGCTCGAATAACCATGTACGTACGATTTGTAGCTTTGGCAACCAGAATCAGTGACGCCATAATACTCGCACGCACGACCGTGGCGGTGGTCTCGCAAAACATTCTCAATTGTCTATGATTGTTCCTATTATTAGTTCAAAAGAGATTGCGCTTGCTGAATACCCTACTCACTCTAGACACTACAAAGGATTGGATACTGATGTGGTAGAAAAACTCTCAAGGCGCAAAGCAAAAAGGCTTACACTAGCTGTTAACTAGGGCGCCGTCGTAGAGGATGTCCGAATTGTGTTTGAGAGTAAGAAGGATACAACGATATATATTCCAGCATTTATCTAAAAGTGTGACATTAAAATAAGCAGTAAATATTCTAGTGGAACCTCATGGTTAAAGGTAAGTCTTGGAGTTTGTGATACTGTTATTTATATATGAAAATAAAGAAACTATTACTTGTTTGTAGAGAAGAGATTAAAGATAAGTGGTGGAACCGCCTTTTCCACGTTTTTCTCTATGTCACAACAGCGACCGTACTAGTTGGATCTTTTGTATTTTATTTTGAAGTGAACCGCGGCAGTAATTTTGCTGCGGACAATACCGAAAAGATAATAGTTGATTTTCGGCTTGACGGAGAACTATTGAACCTATCCACACGATCTGGCTATATAGCAGACTGTTTTTTAATGCCAGATACTGAAACTAAAATATTAACGAACAAGGAAAGCGATAGTGGGTTTCCACTTCAAACTGAAACTATACTAATAGTTTCAGGATTTTGTGGACCAGATGATCACATCAGTATTCTGGGAGATAATTTTTGGACTAGTCGCAGTGTAAACATTCTTATAGACACGCTACTGATTAGAAGTGGATATGTGGCAGAAGATGCTAATTCTTCTTCTGTGCGTGAAGTGCGCGATCAACGTACACAAGGTGAATGGTTACTACATTTCTCTGAGCTCGGTCAATTAGACGGTCTAAATCTAAAAGCGAAAATATGGCCAACAGACACAATGAATTTTCTGTTCAAATTATCACTAGTTTTCGCTGCATTGGTAACAGCTATTGTGTGGTTTGCGTTATGGGAGTCAGTGATTTATCGTTGCATACTATATATCGTGTATGGAAAAGCTAATAAGCAATCGAAGACCTAACTAAAAGAAAAAACTGACTACATAAACTATGTGTGCAATTACCTAAAGTGAAAATACACTTTGTATGCTTTTTATTTCTCCATAAATAAACCAATAATAGAAGTGCCCTCAATTATAGAGAGGTCAATGAGGGTGACCTATCTTCTCATATGTTGATGTCTTGGTTGCTGACTGTGGTGGGTATAACACAACACTTTTAAATTGCTTGAACCATTATCGTCTTTTATACCATTAATGTGATGTACTTGAATATGTTTCATAGAATTACACATCTCACACTTATTTCCTCTCTCTGCCCGTATTCTTTGTGATACCTGCCTCCAATCAGCTGTATATCTGCCAGTATGGAATGGATGCGTTGGCTTTAATAGATCACGTGGCAGATTTAAAGAGAAGAAATATGCAATTTCAAATTCATTGAATATCCTATCTTTTCCAGACTGCATCTCACCAGAATACCCACCATAATCCATCTGTCTTAGACAGTTTCTGCAGACACTCATTTCAATTTGCTCATCATTCCCATTGCCTCTATTTACAGTAAAAACATTATTATCAATATCATACTTTGGTTTGTATCGGCCCCTTCTACCGTCAGCTGCCATAGACTCGAGAGTAGAACACCAACTAAAGTGGTACTTATAGTCTTTAAATCCATGGTTTCCTCTATAGGTTACTCCTACTTGGTCATAAATATACAGAACAAATGGGTTGCCTTCATGATCGACAAAGGGCTTATCCCCTCTCAGCGTACTCCTAATTTTCCTGAAGTCATCAAAAGGGATTCCATTACCACCAGTAAAGTCCGTAAAGATTTTTCTATCTGCAGGGCCTAGTACAGAGAACTCAGCTTTCTTTGCATCAATTACACTTAATACGCGACCCCAGCCGTCACTATCTATCAATGGCTCTTTATTGCTCATGCAGTTCAGAGTTTTGCTTATTGACTACTGTCTGCATCATCTGTTGTATGTAACTATAGTCCTCTACCAACTTTTCAGAAATACCCTTTAGGTTTTCACCCAAATCCTTGAGATTTTGACTAGTTAATTCACTCATCTCCCTTCTAATCTCCTTACCGCTGTCTTCTAAAGTATCAGCAAGATTCTTAAGGCCCGTCATAGACGCCCCCATAGTCTCCAGGGAGACTTTTAATTGTGAAGAAACATTCTCAAAGTCCTGTGCTCTTTCTGTGAAAGTCCCCATAGATTCAACTGAAACTCCTAAAGCTTTATTTGATTCTTGCAATGCTTCCACAGTGATACCTAGTTGCTCACGGTACTGGTCTTGCCAAGTCACCAAATTCTCTGTTGCTTCGCTAAGTCGTTTAAAGTTTTCTCCCAACTGATCATTAATTTTAGCATTGAAGTCTTCCATCACTTTGTTGATAGCTTCAATAAGTGCCTTCATATTATTTTCGGCCATTTGTTTTGCAAACTCATCAAAAGACTGTTTCAAATCATCCTGTTTGTCGTTGACACTTGTACGAAGTTTTTGAACTTGTGTGATTAACGTTGTGTCATTCTCTTCAGCTATGTTTCCGTTAAGTTGCCTCATTTCTAACAATAGCTCTCCCAGAAGTTCGGATTCAGACTTTGATGCTTCTGCACCAGCAACTCCTGATTCAAAGCCGAGCTGTCTAGGAAAAGCGCCAATAATGAGCGATGCGGACATTCCAGCGATAGATGTAACAAAAGCAAACTTAAGACCATTTAAAAGTTCTGGAACTGCTGCGGTTATATTTGCCGTATCAAAATTGATTAGGCCATAAACTATTCCAAGAAATGTACCAAGGATACCCAAAGTAGTAGCTATCATCTGACCTTCTTGTGCTCCGCGCTTACGTAGTAAAATAGGTCCAATCACAGTTAGACTTATCCAAACAACTAAAAAGATATACATAGGTTATTCTCTTAATTCATTATTAATAATTTGTTGAATTAACTCATCGCTATTAGTAACAATGCGGAATTCAACACGTCGGGATATAGGGCTTATTTGATTCTCTGATTTATGAACGTATTCACTAGAGTCATCAAGTGCCCTACCATTACCTAGCCCGTTTGCACTGAACCAGAATGTAAGCTTTTCTTGGCTTGGTGCAGTGAGGTTAGTGAAAACAATAGTTTCACGCATATAGGACAAAACTGAATTTGCACGCGCCTGGGAAAGTTCTACAGTACTCATGTATGTTGGGTAACGTTCAGTGTAATCAGCAGTGTGACCTTCAATTCGAATCTCTGTTATTTTGTCTGCATATTTCTCTTTGTTTATTATTCCAACGTATAGTGGAGTGAACTCATCTAAAATTGCTTTGTATTCAGGTTTTAAGTTAGCGGAATCGGAATCAAATAAAAGGTCTGGATTGTTAAATTTCACCACCAGATCCCGTGTGACTTCAATACCCCAATCCTCACTTTTCTTACCGAAAGTGTTCTCTAGTTCTTGGTAAATTTCGGCCTGTGAAGTATCAAATTCATCTAGCAATTCCTGCCTCTGCTCTTGCTCAGTAACAACTTGGGAAATTGTGAGGATAGCGATGAGTAAAAAAATGAGCATTAATCCAGTCATCATATCTGAAAGCGATATCCAATTTGATGTTTGGCGTGAAGACATATATTCTTACTATACACCCAAAACACCAGATAACTGGTAAAATACAGGTATGACTACTAAAGAAGTAACTGTACACGAGAAGAAACTATTTGATGCCCTTACTGCAAAGGGAATATTTGCGGAATTAATACACTGTGATGATTTTAAGTGTGTTGACCTCTGTATTCCAGAAATTAAACTGAACATTGAAATTGACGGTTCTAATCATTACACTGATTCAGAGCAGATACTGGCGGATATTCTTAGAGATAATTATTCGGAGAAAGATGGATTCCACACCTTCAGAGTCCCAAACGAATCTATAGACCACCACATAGATGGTGTTGTAAAAGCTATTACTGAAATTATTTCAAGAAATAAGACCTTAAAAAAGATAAGTTCGAACTAGCAATATTTTGTATGAGAAACGAGAACGGACAATTTATCAAAGAAACTACTGGCAACCCGTTAGGACGCCCAAAGAAGGCTGACGAGCAGTATCTAGTTGATTTGTGGACTGAACATGGTCAGCAAGTGTTTTCGGAAGCTGTTATAGATAAACAACAATGGGCAGTAAAACTCTTGATGGATAAGCTCTATGCAAACAAAAAAGAGTCGGGAGCAGAAATAGATTTAACAGGTAGCACGCAGACGATTATAAACGTGGTGTCATACGCCTCAACTGAAGAGAGCGTTAATCAAAAAGAGCTATTGATCGACTAACTAGCACCCAAATTATTACTACCAAAGTGATACAATGATTTAATGAAAAGGTGGTTTAAAAGAAATGGTGTCGAGTTGGTTTTAGGTATTGGAGCTTCACTATTTTTCATTAATTTTTTTACAGATCAAGCAGATGATTTGTACATAATTTCTATTCCGCTAGTTGTTTATGGGTTTATTCGTTTGTATAAGAGACATTTTTGTCGATCAAACTATTTTGTCGATAATTACATTGAATCAATGTCTGGAGACGAAGATGATGACGACTTGTATGAGGAAGCAAAGAGTATTGCTATTGAATCAGGGAAAGTTTCGACCTCATACCTCCAACGAAAACTACGAATTGGGTATTCACGAACGGCTCGTTTGATGGACTTACTTGAAGAAAACGGAATTATTGGGCCACCCATGGGTTCTGGTTCAAGAGAGGTGTTAAAAGACGAAACACTTTGATCAAAGTAATAATTTTCTATGCTTAAGTAATTTTTTTACACACTGAATCCACTAACTCCATTTTCTCGCGATATTCCTCTTTGTGTTGTATTTCTACCGCATCATGTAGATAAAATCGGATATTTAGTTTTGCAGATAGATTCTGACTCAAAAAATAGTTCCCAAATACCAATATCGCTTGCAGCCACAGTTGTTGGTATAAAAACCATAAGAACAATACGACTCCAACGAGTGCGATCAAGGACATCGTTGTTGAAAGTGAACGTGCAGCATGCGGGCGTGTGAAATAAAGAGAGTACTGGTCTATTAACTGCTTCTCCTTGTCAGTAAGTTGAATGTTCTGTCCGAAGGTGTCACTGGGTTTTCTCCATGAAAGTAGAAGTAAGTAACCCTCAAGTAAGCTAGCAATAGCCAAAAAAGCCCATGATCCTTCCAAAGGGTAAATAAATGCTATGACTGCAGATATAAGTACTATTGTTTTTAACATATCTTCTTTATCTAAATATTTCTGATAAAACTATGACTGTAATCAGTAGTATGACTGCCAGTACTTCCTGCTTAGGTTTTTTGTCTATAACAATACTGAGCACAAATAAAAATGGAAGCGTGATTAAGAGCAGTAAAACTGCAAATATCTGCAAGAAACCGTTTTTAGTATTTTCCCATAGTGAATGCATGATATGTCAGGATACAAAAAGCCCACTGCTAAGGTAGAGCCGAAGCTCATATCGCAAGTTTCCCTGAAATAGCACAAGACGTGACCCCTTAACAATGGGTTCTTTATCGTCTTGTGACTAAAGTATTCGCACCATACCGTCAGCTGAGCTGCCGGGTTAGATGACTGTATTGTGACTTGATACTAACGCTCAAGAGAGTAATATGCAAGAGAACGTTCACGACATTCACACGTTCACATATGGGCACTAATATGAAATCACTACCTAAAACTAGTCGTTTACCAGAAGATATTCAGACTAAGATTGTGTATGTACTTGAGGCTATTTTTGGATTCTTTGAATTAAAGGAATTTAATCGATTAACCCAAACATTAGTGATACCTCTGAGTTCTCTTAACGCAGAGATGGCAGAAGCAAAATGGATAGTTGAAGAATTTCTAGATGACGATATAGTCATTTTTAAGAATACTGAGATACTTGAATCAATGAGTCGACGTAAACGGTCTTTACATGACAATATAAGTGATGATGCTTACATTAAGCTAAGCAACAATGGCATTCCCATCAATTCAGTTCGTGACGTACAAACAAACTTGATTCTTTTTATTAAGAACCCTGAAGCAATGCTACTCCAAATAGATAAGGTCGTTGCCGAATACAAAAAGCAAGACAAAGTACTTGAAACAAACAACCCCCAAATTAATCACAGCAACTCAAACTATCACATTGTGCATGAAAGTGACTCCTATTTTTATCAGGGAACGGACTTGAAGATTAGGAAAACTGACAACTATGGAATGACGTTTGCCGTTTTACATAAACTCAATCCCTATGGAGGTCTTTGTAAGTATGAAGAGTATGAAAAGGCGTTTAAAGGGGAATATTCAGTGACACATAAAAAATATGAGGATGAATTCAGAAGGTGGTCGCAACGTAACCTTACTGAAAATAGTAAAGGGGTTCTTGCGAGGACACACTCGGGTTTGATAGTCACTGAGGAAGGTGTGGGGTTTAGATACAACAATAAAATATAGCGATTCCCGTGCATTCCCGTAAATAGTTAGTACAAGTTGTAAAATTGAAGCAAAAGACGGCTTACTCAGGCCGTTTTTTTAGTGTGTCACATAAGTCACGGGGTATTGAGGGACTTTAAGGGATGGTTTTAGATTGTG
>JBLING010000147.1:0-6808 GCA_047639155.1 bacterium | reverse complement strand
CAGCGATCTTACCAGAAAATCCAGTTAAGTATCCAACTTCTCCTTTTTGATTTTGAGCTACTAATACACCAAACATTTTGCCGATGGCTTTGCCTTTCTGCTCAGGCCTTAAACCAAAGTTGTGATCGATAGAGGTTTGATTGGTCAAAAACGCCTTCACCTCGTCACAGGCTAAAATGGCTAATGGGTGCGGTTTGTAGGCAAAAGGATTAGTAAACTTTTTTGGAAGGGGAATGCCGCCAATCTCGCTTGAAAACGATGTGAAATAGTGATCTGTAGTCTTGGAAAGGATTGAAGTCATTCGTATTTGTAAATAGTTACTGATTCTTTAGACACTGTACTATCGAGTAAGCCATTTTGTCCAAAATAACTAATTTGCAAATTAGGTTTGCTTTGATCAGCATCGTCGTAGATATATCTATATTTATATAGTGTTTTCGATAAACCATGTTCGTCATATATAAATTCCGTGTTAGATTCAATTTTATGCCCCATGATTTCAAAAAGGACCGAATCTCGACTACTTATTGTTTTAAGTTTATTGTTCAGGTAGGTGTAGTCTCTAACGTAAATGCCATTTTCGTTGGGACGGAGTGACCGTCCAACTTCTTTGATTAATTTTAAGTCCTTGTTAAACAAAAAAGCAATTGTATCGATGTCTTCATAATTTTGCCAAATTTGATATAACCAAAGTGTTTTCTTATCAAACACATAGGATATTTGGTGATCAAGAGAAAAGCATTCAATATGCTTCCTATTGCTTAGAAGATCATTTGAATCATAAGTATATAAGGTACCACTGAACCGGTCCTTCGAGCTTAATATGTTGCCTGAAGCCGAGTAGGTTTCTGATACTCGAAGTTCATATGGCTTATGATTTAACATTTTTAATTCTGTTGAATCCGTTATGTTGGTAAAATTTCTTACTGGGAAGTAAATTAGCCGTTCATGCACATAATTGCGAATCAAAGCCCCCTTTTGATAATCCGCAAAATCAAGATCAGTCACACTAATCTGTTTTTCTGTCGTTTTTTGACAAGAAAATATACTTAAAACTATGAATATTTGAGAAAATTCAAAAACGGATTTGCTCACTTTATAAAATCATATCCCAACACCAACTGCACAGTATTGTTGCGTTGGTCGAAATTAAATTTTTGGCCCTTAAGCGTAGCATATTCTGCGATATTACCCAAACTGGTTTCATATTTACAGTCGATCGCCAACCTGCCCATGTCGAATCCAAAACCAAGCTGCAATGCCCATGTTCCACCCGTAAACAGTTGCTTTGATTCCTTGAATAAGAACGCATTGGTCTGGACTTTATTCTCAAGCATCCTTGTATAAACCGGGCCCAATAGTAAACGTGTATGTTTTGTTGGGGCATACCCGAAGAGCAACGGAATATCAAACCTATTTTGTTTTAAGGTCAGAATTGAGTCGAACTCGGGAGAGCTTAAACGCATTTTGGTGTTGTAGTTGCTCACCATGAGTTGTGGTTGAAAAATGAACTTGCGGACCTTAAATCGACTAAAAATACCCCACGTAATAGCCACGTCTGCTTCATCAGTAGCGTACTTATAATCAACACCGTTTGACGTGAAAGTCTCTTTGATTACAGACTCTCCATAATTTATCCCAGTGGCAATACCGAGTCCGTTTACGATTTGTGCATTTGACTCAATCGGAACGGACATAAATCCACTAATTGAAAAAACCAGAAATAATTGGACAGCTGAACGCATATACAAAAATAACGGAAAGACTGTGGAGTTTGGTATTGGTTAAAATTTCCCGTACAACGAAATAGACAAATTGCGGCCTGGTGCAGAGATACCTGAACTGTATGGCCGATACCGCTTATTTAAGATATTTTCCAACCCAACATTAAGCCTAAGGGTGTTTGAAAATGTGACACTCGTTTTAAGATTTAAAGTCCACCATGCGGGAGAATACGGAAGCCCGTTTTGGTCGTTGGCATATATATGCGTTTTAGCCTGTTCAGTAATGGCCAACGATTTATTGTCCAACTTAGCATTGTAATTTGCATAACCAACCACTTTAAATTTGCCACTCTTCCACTCAAGACTGCTGTTGCCATAGTTGGGAGTAACATGGCGAATTGGCATGCCATCACTGGTTTCTCCTGTTATAATATTATATGAAGTTCTAAAATCAATGTCTTGACTGATTTCGGTTTTTAATTGGAATTCTATTCCTGAAATGTTGCCTTGATCAGCGTTGACGAGCGACTGAATGCGTAACATTTCTCCCCCATACAGCAAGCTGTCTTCTCCATTAAGGGAAAAATCTTCTCGTGTTATAACGTTATCAATAATGGTGTAATACGCATTGACAAGAACCTCAAATCGCTTAAATAATTCGACATGGGCTCCAATTTCTGCCGTATAGGAATATTCGGGTTGTAGTTTTTCGTTTGGAACGATGACTCTATCTGGTTGACTATCAAATATTTTACCCATGTCGTCAATATTAGGAGACCTAAATCCTGTTGCTACATTGGAGTAGATAAATGAGGTTTTGTTAATGAGGTAACGCATTCCTAAACTTCCACTTAAAGCAGATTTTCTTATGTGAATATTGGTAAACGGGAAATCGTAAAAGCTGTTTTCAAAAGGGGCATTAAGGTCAATTAACGTATATCGTCCACCAACAGTTCCCAATAATTTCTTGCTAATTTCTCTTTTAACAGATAAATATCCGGCCACAGTGCTCATTGTGCTTTTGTCTGGATATCGTGTCGCTATTTCATACGTATATCCTGAGTCTATTTGTGAACCCTTGGCAGACGATGCGACGTAATTTGTTACAAATTCAAGGCCATACACCAAGTCGGTCTTTTTAATTTTTTTATCAAAATCGAAATTTAAAGAAGTAACGTTTACCGTTTCTTTATTTTCCTCGAGATTGAAGGTTCGGAACTGCCGAACCAACCGACTTTCCTCAAATATCTGATGCGAAACCGTAGTTGTTGATTTATCAGCCAATATGCCTTTTCGATGTTTGAAGGTGGATCGAATGTTCATTTGTAACCACTTTTGTGGTCCGTACAACCAATCACCATAGCGCGGCTGGCCATTCTTGGTTTGAAGCAGCCGATCATACCTCGGAATAGGAGAAGAAGTTGCGAAGCCAATGTGTGCTACCACATCGCTAAAACTGTCAGGTTGCCATCTGAATTTTTGATTCACGTTTATTTGGCTGTACCCAGTAAAATATTGGATGTTTGGGTCGGTGTTTTGAATGATACTGTCTGTATGCCCATTGTACTCACTAAAAATAGGGCGCGTATATTCAGATGGACCATTATTCCCCATTCTTAAATCTCCATAATTTGAGAGGGAAATGCTACTTAAACCAGCGACCTTACCTTTGCCGTAACTTAAGTCAACATGCCAACTATTTTCTCGATTTGCAGACGCGGTGCGTAACATTACATTCCCTTCGTAGTGTGATTCTTTTTTTATTGTTGGATTTTTAGTTTCGAACGCCATAACGCCACCCATTGCATCACTACCATAAAACACGGAACCTGGACCAAAAACAATCTGCGTTTCTTCAATTAAATTTGGGTCCAAGCTTATTACGTTTTGAACATTACCATCTCTAAAAATGGCGTTGTTCATGCGCACTCCGTCAACAACAATAAGCACATTATTTGCTGCAAATCCACGTATCATTGGACTTCCACCGCCCATTTGAGATTTTTGGATAAACACCTGATTACTAAGCGCTAAAAGGTCAGCTGTTGTTTGTGGATTAAACAATGCTGTTTGCTTTGGAGTCATGCGGACTAGCTTGGTTGGTTGGTCTTTTTGTAGTTCAAAGTCTTGGTTATGCCGAAAAACAAAAGGCTTATACCTATATGCTTTGTACGCCAAAATTACGTGGTAACGCTGCGACTTAAGATCCGCTCGTGTTAAGGTAGATGTTATAAAAGATTGATGTTTGAATACAATTGAATCAAACGCTTCAATAGTTACATTGGCAATACCATTTAAGTCAGAAACAAATTGGATTTCAGATGAACCTTTGTATACATACGCCTCAACTTGGTCAATTGGCTCGGTTAATTCATCAACAATTTTTATTTTTTGTGCTGATACCTGAAACATTCCAAGGCAAGTAAATAAGCATAACAAACTCCATCTCATCCGTCTAATCATCTGTTTGATTTCTACCACAAATTAAAGCACTTATTGTGTCAATGTAATGCCAACTTTTATATTTGGACTATGCAATGGCATAAATTCAAGATACTCATATTTATAACCCTATTTTTAACAACTTGTTGCACTCTTTCAAGTTGCGGTGGAAGAAAAGCAAAAGCATGCCCAGCATTTTCTGAAGCTCAAAATACAGGTGGCAGTATTGATAAGAATAAGAAGCGGAAACGTAAAAAAACAAAACAAGGGGTATTTGATAAAAAGACGAACCGTAAATATCGAAAACACAGAAAAAAATGAATAACCAGGTTTCGGTTAATAGACCAATACAATCTGCTCACCGAAAACATCGAAGGTTGTCGTGAGAAAACGAGTAATTGCGCAAAATATATATCATGAATGCACACGAAATAGACTACCATATCCACGGAGAAGAAATGCAATTTGTGGAAATTGAACTTGACCCACAAGAAGCTGTTGTTGCAGAACCCGGTAGTTTTATGTTTATGGATGATCCAATAACCACGCAAACAATATTTGGTGACGGAGCCCCGAAACAGACTCATTCTTTGATAAATTGTTGAATGCTGGAAAACGGGTTTTAACAGGTGAAAAGTTGTTTATGACGGCGTTCACTCACCAAGGTAGTGGTAAAGCAAAGATTGCCTTTGCAAGTCCATATCCAGGGCGCATTGTCCCAATGGATTTATCGGAGTTAGGCGGCAGAATCATTTGTCAAAAAGATGCTTTTTTGTGCGCGGCAAAGGGTGTTTCAGTAGGAATTGAGTTCCAAAAAAAGCTTGGCACTGGTTTTTTTGGCGGAGAAGGATTTATAATACAAAAGCTTGAAGGTGATGGCTTTGCATTCGTTCATGCGGGTGGTACAATAATAGAGCGCAACTTATTACCAGGTGAAACGTTAAAAGTGGATACAGGTTGTATTGTTGCATTTACAAAAGAGGTCACCTACAACATCCAATTTATTGGTGGGTTGGGAGATTTGATTGACGGAGATAATGGATTTTAAGAAATAATATGCGGAACATAATTACCCTCATTCTAGTTGGATTGTATTCTTTGTCTTTTGGACAAGATAAGATCTGGGTGTTTTTTGCGGACAAACCTGATGCAGCTGGATTCAATCCGCATTCCTTTTTTGACCAAAAGGCGATTGATCGGAGAGTGAAACTTGGCATTGATTTGTACGACATCACCGATGTTCCTGTAAGTGGAAAATATGTAAAGGGTGTTGCTGAAATTACCAGTAATAATAAGGCAGTAAGTCGATGGTTTAATGCCATGTGTTGCTTTGCTACGGAAGAAGAAAAGCAACAAATATTGGATTTGCCTTATGTTACTGAACTGAAAACTGTAACAAACATTCGTAAATTTTGTGCTGGTCTAGGGGATGTGTCTAAAGATGCCGATTTCAGCGTGGACGAGAATGAAATTGAATTCCTAAAGGCCCAAACAGAACGAATGGGGGCTTCTATCTTCAAAGCCAATAAGGTGAATGGAAGCGGCATTCGCGTTGCCATTTTTGATGTTGGGTTTAAATCATACAAAACCAATCCAGCGTTTAACCATGTGCGCGCAAACAATAGAATAATAAAGACGTACAATTTTGTGCAGAATAAAGAAGAGGTGGACAATGGTGGTACGCATGGCACATTTGTGATGAGTTGTGTAGGTGGTATTATCGACGGTCAACAAATTGGCTTGGCAACTGGAGCAGAGTTTTTACTTGCGCGAACAGAAACTTGGACAGAGTTTTATTCTGAGGAAGAAAATTGGCTCGCTGCTGCAGAATGGGCAGATAAAAACGGTGCAGATGTGATAAATAGCTCCTTGGGTTATACGTTTCACCGGTATTTTAAAGAAGATATGGATGGCCAAACAAGCTTAGTTGCTAAAGCGGCGAATATGGCTGCCAGCAAGGGCATAGTTGTGGTTAACTCCGCAGGCAATGAAGGTTCGGATCAGTGGAAAACAATAGGTACCCCAGCAGATGCTGATAGCGTTTTGTCAATCGGAGGAATTCATCCAAAAACGGGGATACATACATCGTTTAGTTCTTTTGGGCCAACAAGAGATAAACGATTAAAGCCAAATGTAACGGCTTATGGACATGTGATTGGATCAGGTCCGAAGGGTATCTCAGAGACGCAAGGAACTAGTTTTAGTGGACCGTTGGTGGCAGGGTTTGTTGCATGTGCAATGCAAACACGACCAGGATATAGCAACATGAAAATATTTGATGAAATACTGAAGTCAGGTGATTTGTATCCATACTTCGATTATGCGCATGGCTATGGAGTGCCACAAGCTCAGTATTTCTTTAAAATGCCTGTTCAACCAAACAAGACTTTTGAGATTGACGTCGACAATACATCTATACGGATTGAGCTAGACACAACAGGATGGGGAGATGGGTTGAAAGAAGGCGACCACAAAATTGGTGAGCGCTATATCACATGGCCAGATTACGTTTTTTACCACATTGAAAACAAAAAAGGATATCTAGATAAATATTTTGTCGTTAATCCAGATGGTGGTAGGGAATTGGACGAAGATGATCAGAACTTAATCGGAAGAGGAACAACCTCGTCTTCGCCATTGGT
>JBLING010000146.1:0-6810 GCA_047639155.1 bacterium | reverse complement strand
TCAAGCATGCTTATGTACATGTTCAGGATGCGGTCAATTGCGCGTCTTTTGTCGTTACGCAACAACGCAGTAAGGTGGGCAACGTTGGCGACATCGTACGAGTTAAGACACGCGAGTAGGAAATTCTCTTTACTTTTAAAGGCGTTGTAAAAAGCACCTTTTGTCATACCAGTGGTTTTACATATTTCGTCTACACCAAGTTTGCTGTAACCCTTGCACCAGAATAACTGGACTCCTTTTTTAATTACGTTTTCCTTGTCGTGTTTGATATTCACACTTCAAATATAAACAAACAGACCGTTCGGTACAAAGATTATTGTTTAATAATTTACACAAAGACGATAGCCTATAGGACACCTGTTGGTTAGAGTCACCTGTAGCGGTATAAAGGTTCATTTATCCATAAAATAGGGTTGTAGTCAATAGCGCGACAGCCAAAATGTGTAACATGTAAAGCAAGACTTAAAGAGTTACTGTTTGATTACCCGCTTGTAAATACTTCGATCGCCACTAGTAACGCATACAAGGTACATCCCAGAATTCTCAGGCATAACCAATTCAAATGAATCTTGATTGGACAATTTTCGATCTAATATCAACCTTCCTTGCACATCAAACAATTGCAATTTGCCAATTGTTGGCTCTGCCAATTGAAGTGTAACAAAGTCATTGGTTGGATTGGGATAGATGCGAAGTGATTGACCAGATTGTCCCTCAACTGATAAAGGCCAAAGATCATAGCAGTTCGATCGCGATACACAACCGTTTCTACTTATTTCAACCATAAATTGTTTCGTTTTTGCTCCAGAATCATTGTTGAAAACAGACTGGTTCGTATCTCCTGGTAATAGAAGCGGGGGAGTGTAATAACAGTTATACCACTGATATGTACCACCTGTATCAAGACTCGTTAAACTATCACTAGTCTCTTTTACTACAGTGTTGATTTTAACAACATCAATTTTAACCACGTAGATATCAGGACAATATGAAGCTATTGATGAAATAGTATCCAAATAAATACCACCTTTATACCAGGTTTTTAATTGACTTGGAGAAACCACGGAGTCTCCTTCACAAATTTGGTAGACCAACGTATCTTGCCTTTGTAAACAATTGTATTTCAAGACATAACCATCGGTGCCACCTTTAGAAGCCAACTTGAATTTCGTAGAAGAACTATCTGCAACTATGCCACCTGAAAAGTAACCGGTCTCTATTACATTACCAAGTTTGTTTACAGCTAAACCGCACCCACCGTCAAAAAAACGGTCGCCCATTGTGTGAACGGATAGGAAATTTCCGTCATTATCTAAGCTCAACATGTAGCTATCACTCGTGAAAGAGGTTGTACGTAATTCAACAGAGTCTCCAGGATTGAAATCGGCCTCATCAAAAAAAGAACCTCCCACATGAACCCGTCCCATTTTGTCGGTTTCAATCACACTCGAAAAAACTCTTGTGCCCTCTATCTTACGTGCCCATAAAACAGTGCCATTAGTGTCAGATTTAGTAATATAGGTACACTCATTATATTTTGCGCACTGTAAAACCGTTTTAGGGTTACCAGAAAAAATACAAGTTTCTGTAAACTCACCTACGGTGTATACGTGTCCGCGACTGTCCGCACAAATGCCGCGAGACCTAAATGAAAAATTGGTTCTTCCTTCTGAAAATTTCCAAAGTAGTTTGCCACTTGTGTCCAATTTGAGTAGGTGCCTTTGAGTGAGACTGCCATTTATGTAAATATTTCCATCAGAACCCAGTTCGATATTTCCCGTTCCATCTCGACTTCTTCCATCGTAACTTCGGTTCATCGATTTGCCCCAATATATCTTACCTGTGGTGGCGTCAAGTTTCATAACGAACATTACAAAATCTCCTGTAGGAAGTAAATACATACCGGGATTGAGCTCTAAGCTATCTTGGTAATAACCAGTTAAGTACAAGTTGTTAAATGAGTCAGCTACTATACCTTGTCCACTTTCATAGCCTGTACTTCCTATTGATTTGGTCCAAATAACATCTCCATCAGTATTGAGTTTAATTACGAAACAATCTCGTACACCTTTTGATATTAAAGTATCAGTGCCCGTCAATGTTTTAATAATCAAGGTGTGCCTGAAAAGACCAGTTATGTATATGTTCCCATTTGTATCTTGGGTAATGTCATTGCCGTAATCTATAGAATCCGCACCAAAATTTCTTGCCCAAACCAAACTGCCATCGTCCCGATATTTTGCTACAAAGGCGTCATAATTATGATTGATTATAAGAGGTTTGATCGTGCCTGTTGGGTCAAAATCAGTTGTGTCTTGCGCACTACCTATTACTATAATCTCATTTTGTTGATTGACTATAACATGATGGCCATATTGGTCGAGACTTCCGCTGATAGGTTTGATCCAATCTACTTTTTGGGCGAATACCAAATTAAACAGCATAGTAAAGAAGACTACAAGTAATAGTTTGGAACTCATCCGAGAGGTGTCATACATTAGTTTCATTCCAAACAAAAGTATGGAAATATTTAGCAGGAGATTATCCTTATTTTGAAACTAAAACAGCAGCAACATCAATCCCACTATCACGATCAATTCAATCACGAATATGATTCCGCCAAAGATCAAACCTTTCTTACCAGCAGTTAGAAGGGATCGAAGACCAACCTTTAGTCCAATGGCAGCCATGGCCATCGACAATAAGAAGTTGCTGATTTGTTTCAAAGAAGTTAGCAACGGTGTGGGTAAAGGAATAAAAGAGATAGTAATAGAGATAAGTATGAATGCCAGGAGGTACCACGGCAACTTCGCCCGCTTCTTAGTTCCGTTTTCGATCTTATTGAAACTGGCACCAAACAACAGTAGGGCAGGCGTCAATAAAGCCACGCGACCAAGTTTTATTGTTACAGCCATTTCTCCAATCGCGTCGCTCATGGCAAATCCTGCTCCAGCAACGTTGCCAACGGCGTGCAAAGACGCGCCAATAAGTATACTATTTTCAACGTCAGATAACAGCTCTGCCGTAATGAAAGGAATGGCAATCATGCCGATCAACCCATACAGGTTTACAACGGCCAACGCCAATCCAATATCAGATTTATCTTTTACAATTTTTGGGGCAAGTGCGGCTATCGCTGCTGATCCACAAATGGCTGTTCCGAATCCGATAAGCCAGCCAGTACTTCCGGGACAATCTAATTTCTTTGCCAATAATTTTGTGACCAACAAAACGATAGTCATGGTTACAGCAACCAGCACAACAGCTTGCCAACCAAGTTTTGCCAGACTGCCATAGTTAATGCCAAATGCCATTAATGCAATGGACACCTCCAACACCAAACCACTACTAAATTTTACACCAGTCTTTACAGCTTCAGGAAGCTTTATAATATTACCGAATACAACGCCCAAAACGAGAGCCATTAAAACGGTATTAAAGTTTAAATAGTGTGTTATTAAATATGCCGTCAGGGTAAGTCCGAGGGTTAACCCAATACCTGGAAGGCGTGATGTTATTTGGGTTTTAATGCCCACTATTTTGCAACTTCTCCTGAGTAAGCCGAGATGCCACCTTCAAGGTTGTAAACGGTTTTGAAGCCATTCTCAACCATAAATTCTGCGGCTTTACCACTTCTTCCGCCACTTCGACAATAGATCACATAGGTTTTCGATTTGTCCAATCCTTTTACTTTCTCTTGAAAGTCATCTCCATAAAAATCTATAAAGTGACTAGCGCCTTTAATGTAACCGTCTGCAACTTCTCCAGGTGTGCGTACATCGACCATAACAACATCGGCTTCCTTGAGTTTATCACTCAAACCGGATTGCTCTAGTGATTGTACTGTAGGCGTTTGATCTGAGTCGGATGTGTTATGTTGCTTTGCTGATTGGCATGCAACGAAACAGACGAACGTAGAGAGTATAAAAAGATATGTCTTCATAATGTTTCTAATAATACACGAAGTTAAATCCAATTTCGGACACAATTTTATTGAAAGTGCTTATGATAGTATTGCGCGACTAAATAGTCTGAGATGATTAATTCTGTGCTTTCATGATGCCTTCTTCGTATTGACTACGATTTGACGGGTCCATCTTGCTCAGCAATTCAACGACCTTAGTTTTAACAGAAGGTGACGCCTGATTAAAAACCTGGATAAGTTCTTCAGTCTTAGAGTTGAAAAACAACTTGAGTAAATATGCGTTGGGTAGTGCGTCGTAGACCAATTTAAGGTCTTTTACACATTGATAAATCTCGTTACGACCTGCTTCAATATCCGTTGCCATAACATCTAAACCTTTAATATGATATCTGTACAAGGCTGACCGCAACGGCTTAAAACGAGGGTCAAGAATATTGTCAATCAAAAAGTATTTATTCCGGCTACCATTTCCTGCGCTTGATTGCCATCCACCTGCTTGTCCGGTGCCAATATTCGCAACGTCTCTAATGTTAAGTGCTTTCCGGAAGTATGGGTCACCACCATTCAATTGATACGTGTCAAAATCTAAACCTATGATAATGTTTGCATAAAACCCCAACAGACTTGTCAAGTTAGACGTGTAAGAATTTTCTTGAAATTCTAGGGACTGAAATTGCGCATACTTAAAGGCAACAGCATTGTCTAAGTAACTAAATATTTTGGTATTGTATGAAGAGTTGTAAACGGTTCGGCTACTTTGGATGTTGACGTTGGCTTGTATTTGATCGATCTCAAATTTCGTAATCTCAAAAACGATGTTACAATTGATTTTCTCGTTTGGTGCAACAGTTCCTGCAATCCATTTGCGGTTATTCATGAACTGAATAATCGAGTTTTTTAAATCGTCAAATATCTGTTTGTTGGTTACCTGTACTTGGCTGGTAATCACGTCAACAGTACAGTTGAGGTCTTGAGCAAATGAATTTGCGCAAGTCAATAGCAGTGTAATAAAGACGATTATTGATTTGCTCATGTACTAGTGGATGATGGTTTTTAGTTTATTAACGATATCGGTAGCAACTTGTTTTTTGCTCTTTAAGCCAAAAGTACACATTTCACCTGTTTTGTCAATGGTTGTTATTTTGTTGGTATCATGTCCAAAACCAGCCCCTTTATCTGCAAGTGAATTAAGGATGATAAGGTCGAGATTCTTTCTTTCAAGTTTACGTTTAGCATTTTCAACGGCGTTGTCGGTTTCTAATGCAAAACCAATCAATACTTGTTGTGGTGTTTTTAATTTTCCAAGCTCAGCAAGTGTATCTGGTGTTTTAACGAGTTG
Source organism: bacterium (assembly GCA_047639155.1). Classification (GTDB taxonomy): domain Bacteria; phylum Bacteroidota; class Bacteroidia; order NS11-12g; family UBA9320; genus UBA987. Next base: position 1,546 of record JBLING010000146.1, on the reverse strand, counting down.
AAGGTCTAAGGTATTGGCTGTTTTCTTAATCTTTGTGTCAGATTTTGTCTGAGGCGAAAAATCTGCTACGGCCGCTGACAATATCGCTGCATCGCAGCCATCAAAAGCTTTAACACAAGCATCTCTCATTTCCTGTGCGGTTTGTACGCGTGAAACACTGATGTTTTGATGAAACACAAAGCTGTGTGAGGTTGGTCCTAAAACCAGTGTAACTTGTGCTCCTCTAGAAGCCAATTCGTTTGCAATTGCAACGCCCATTTTACCTGTACTCCTGTTTCCAATATACCGAACGGGGTCAATTGGCTCATGAGTAGGACCTGCGTTAACTAAGATCTTTTTTTTTTGAAAGTCGGTTTGTCTGTCGAAAAAATCAGTGATATAACTGTGGATAATTTCGGGTTCAGCCATTCTGCCTGCACCAACTAGTCCACTGGCTAATTCCCCTGTTTCAAATGGGATTATTGCAACGTTATCGTTTGATAAAGTTTCCAAATTTCTTTTAAGTGAAGGGTGTTTCGCCATATCCAAATCCATGGCAGGTGCAATTACGACAGGATTTTTGGCCGAGAAATAAGTTGCTAAAAGCAAATTATCGCATGTGCCGTTGGCCATTTTTGAGATTGTATTGCTTGTGGCCGGAGCGATTAGATATAGGTCTGCCCACAAAGCTAGCTCAACATGATTTGACCATTCTCCAGTCTCGTCGTCAAAAAAATCTGTGTAAACTTGATGTTTAGACAAGGTAGAAAGTGTGAGTGGACCAATAAAAGCTTTTGCCGAATCTGTCATTATAACCCGAACAGAGGCCCCTGACTTTACTAGATTTCGAACAATGTATGCAACTTTGTATGCTGCAATACCTCCACAAACACCAAGAAGAATATTCTTCTTATTCAGCATCCTTGCTAGGTTTTCTGAAATAAACCTGACCGTTCAGAAATTCTTCGGTAGCCATTAGTGTTGGCTTTGGTAATGACTCGTAATACTTTGAGATCTCAATTTGCTCTCTGTTCTCGAAGATTTCCTCTAAGTTGTCAGTGTCTGATGCAAACTCGTCCAACTTAGCATTAAGCTCTTCTTTCAATTGAGCAGAAAGTTGGTTCGCTCTCTTTCCAATAATCACTACTGATTCATAAAGATTTTGTGTTGTTGTTTCCAACGTACGTGTGTCTCTTGCAATCGTTGAATTTGGTGCGTCAATGTGCTTGTTCATATTTCTATGTTTAATTTAATGTTGTTTTAAGTGATTGGATACGGTCTGTACTTTCAGAACGCATTTCTTTCACTTCCTTAACATATTTATTGTCGGTATAATTTTGCAAATATTCGTCTGCCTCTTCTATGGCAGTTTCAAATCGTGTAATCTGAAGCGTTTTAACACTTTTTTTGGCATACAAGTATGCTGATTTAACGACATAATAATCCACTTTTTCTTTTTCTGGGATATCTGGAAAATCTATCGTCGCATTTTTGAACGACGTATAAGCAGATAGGTACGATTCCATATGGTAATAAAGAATTGCCGTGTTATACGCTTTTTCATGTA
>JBLING010000145.1:0-6844 GCA_047639155.1 bacterium | reverse complement strand
ACGGCGTTTTCGAAGTAAAATCAACAAATGGTGATACCCACTTAGGTGGTGATGATTTCGATCATGTTATCATTGATTGGTTGGCTGAAGAATTTTTGAAAGACGAAAACATTGACTTGAGAAAAGACCCAATGGCTTTACAACGTCTGAAAGAATCTGCTGAAAAAGCAAAGATTGAATTGTCAAGTAGTACGGAAACAGAAATTAACTTGCCTTATATAATGCCAGTTGATGGTGTACCTAAGCACTTGGTTCGAAAATTAACGAGAGCAAAATTCGAGCAATTGGCTGACGATTTGATTCGAAGAAGTTTAGAGCCTTGTAAAAAGGCAATAAAAGATTCCGGATTATCAGCAAGTGAAATTGACGAAGTAATATTAGTCGGTGGATCAACCCGTATTCCTAGAATTCAGGAAGAAGTAGAAAAATTCTTCGGGAAAAAACCATCTAAAGGAGTTAATCCTGATGAAGTAGTTGCTATTGGAGCAGCGATTCAAGGTGGTGTATTAACTGGTGAGGTAAAAGACGTTTTATTGTTAGACGTTACACCTTTATCTCTTGGTATCGAAACTATGGGTAATGTGATGACACGATTGATTGATGCGAATACAACGATTCCTACAAAGAAATCAGAAGTATTCTCAACGGCGTCAGACAATCAACCATCTGTTGAAATCCATGTGCTTCAAGGAGAACGCTCAATGTCGAAAGACAACAAGACCATTGGTCGATTCCATTTATCTGACTTGCCACCAGCACAGCGTGGGGTACCTAAAATTGAGGTAACTTTTGATATTGATGCGAACGGTATTTTAAACGTGAGCGCAAAAGATCAAGGAACAGGTAAAGAACAAAAAATCCGAATTGAAGCATCAAGCGGATTGAGCGATGATGAAATCGCAAGAATGAAACAAGAAGCTGAAGCAAATGCGGACGCTGATAAGGCAGCCAAAGAAGCTGTAGATAAAATCAATCAAGCCGACACATTGGTGTTTACCACTGAGAAGCAATTGAAAGAATACGGGGACAAAATTCCTGAGGATAAGAAACAAGCCATCGAAGAAGCAAAAGAAGCTTTGAAAAAAGCAGTTGCTGAGAATGATGATGCTGGAATCGACGCCAATTTGGAAAGTTTGAACAAAGCATGGGAAGCTGCTTCTCAAGACTTGTACAACGCACAAGAAGCTGAAGGTGGTGCCGAAGGTGACCCAGCGAATGCTGGCGACAACGGAAGCGCAGACGCAGGTGCTGAAACCGATAACGTTGAAGACGTTGACTTTGAAGAAGTCAAATAATATCAATAAACACACTACTTAAAAAGCGGAGCCAATTGGTTCCGCTTTTTTTATGCAATGCCTTTATCCCTTTTTTTGAATCTCCACCTGATATGGGTAAGGAATTTCTATACCAGCAGCATCTAAGGCATTCTTGGCATTTTCCAATGTACCAAAATACACTGCCCAATAATCCTCCACTGTCGCCCATGGTCGTACAGCGAAATTGACAGAGCTGTCAGCGAGTGCTGAAACGTTTACCGTTGGGGCAGGGTCTTGTAAAATTTTAGGATTTGATGACAGAACTTCCATCAACACCTCTTTGGTTTTCTTTATATCTTCATCATAACCAACACCAATTGTTAAATCAACCCGAAGTTTGCCTTCAGCAGTATAGTTCGTTATGTTGCCATTGGACAAAGCTCCGTTCGGCATAATAATGCGTTTGTTGGTTGGAGAAGTAAGCGTTGTGGTAAATATCTGAATGTCTGAAACCACCCCTTTCTCACCCTGGGCTTCAATTATATCTCCAATCTTAAATGGTTTGAACAATATGATTAACGCGCCACCAGCAAAATTGCTTAAGGCACCTTGCAACGCCAAACCAATAGCAAGACCTGCGGCACCAATAACGGCTGCAAAAGAAGTTGTTTCAAGTCCGAGTTTTGAAGCAACGGTCACGATGAGTAACACCTTTAGTGCCCAACTCATCAAACTTGACAAAAACTTAGAAAGTGATTCATCGAATTCGCGCTTTTTCATAAGTCGCTTGACGATACGTGTTATAAACCCAATGCCAATCCATCCTAAGATAAGAATTGCTAATGCCGCGGTTACCTTAGGACTAAAATCTACGATGACCGTCCTTATCATAACTATGTATTCTTCCATATCTATTGTTCAAAGCACAAATATATTGAAAGGGTATAGAGATAAAAATGAAATTATATAAAAGCACAATTGACAGAACATACGAATGACGAGCGACTATAAGCCTACTTTGACTTTCTGACGAGCCAAAGTTTAGGATTTTGTTTTGCATGGAATACACCTGTTATAAGAGCATGTCTATTAGACGCAATTACTGTGTAATGTATAAAGAAAGGAAATCACCTACCAATTCGAACTGTCCGAGTTGAATCATACCTTACTATAATTGAATTGGGATGAGATATTAAAAAATGTGGTACCTGTTCTAAACTCTGAAGTAAGTTTTCAACGAGTCCAGCTTGCTGATCATCATACCACTTGACTATATCCCTCAAATCACTCCGAGTGGCAGGGAGGATTGAAACAGAAAACATCCTGTTTACCGTCTTCCGTTTCTTATATTATTGAGCGCGTCCTCTATTGGAATTGCAATGCTTGGATTCTTTTTAAAGTCTTTCAAACGTTTTCTAGATTCGTCTATTTGCCATTCAGGCACTTCTAAATCCTCTTCAACTTCAAAGTCGAAATTATTATCCTTCATCAAAGCAAGGAAGAGTTCCTTTTGTTCATCTTTTACGACTACAATAGCTTTCATAGTTTAACGGTAACCAAAGATACATAAAAGCAAGGCATCCAATTGCCACAGAACTATGCAAATTCTTCCAACCACCGTTTTAAACCTCCACTCGCATTATCAACGATATGTGTAAATAACTTACCAGCCGAGTGACTGAGATTCGGATCAATTAAATAAACACGGCAATCCGCCGAAGCCAACTGTGTTAAACCGGCTGCAGGATAAACCTCCATACTTGTCCCGATCACCAATAAAATATCTGCTTCAATTACATGAACGGCTGCCTTTTCTATCATCGGAACTGGTTCTCCAAACCATACGATATGAGGCCTTAACTGGCTTCCTAAAGGACATAGTTCTCCAATCTTTATTTCATCCGAATCCATCTCGAATACCAACTCTTGGTTAATGCTGCTTCTTGATTTCCTGATTTCTCCATGTAAATGCATAACATTCGTACTCCCCCCTCGTTCGTGTAAATCGTCAATATTCTGTGAAATGATCTGCACGTCATATCGATCTTCCAAAGCAGCCAGCAATCGATGTGCATCATTCGGTTTAGCATCCAACACATTCCGTCGTCTCTGATTGTAAAAATCCAACACCAGTGCCTGGTTTTTCTGCCAGCCTTCTGGACTTGCCACTTCCATTACATCGTAACCTTCCCACAATCCACCAGCATCACGAAACGTTTGAATACCACTTTCAGCACTTATCCCCGCTCCTGTTAAAACTACTAATTTCTTCACCAAACAAATATACTTTTGTGCGGTGCCAAAAAACAGTTACTATAACCCTAAAATTATCGCTTCGTTAATCAAGCTTGGAGCGCCTGTTGTTGCAGGTAACGTGGGTTTGGTACTGATGGGTTTGATAGACAATGCCATGGTCGGTAGCTTGGGATACATCCCATTGGCGGCCGCCGGTATTTCGAATACTGTCTTTTTCATTATTACCATATTCGGCATTGGTGTTTTGATGGTTTTCTCGGCAAATATTGCTGCCGAACAAACACAAAAAAAAGCTGAGACAGAAAGTCTGATTGGTGCGTCTTTATTCATAAACGTACTCGTGTCAATATTCACATTTGTTGTATTGCTTTTTGTCTACCACTTTTTTGACATATTTGGCCAATCCGAAACAGTGAAGTATGCCGCCCTACCCTATTTAAAAATTTTGATTTACAGTTCATGGCCAATGTTCTTGTATCTCACCTTTAAATCAGTATCCGACGGCCACAACCTTACCAAGGCCGCTATGTATGCCACTTTGCTGGCTTTATTACTAAACATCTTTTTAAACTGGGTATTCATTTTCGGCAATTTGGGGTCACGTAAATTTGGTTTGGTTGGCGCAGGTTACGCCACTTTTATTAGCCGCAGTTTTATGGCCGTGTATATGCTGTTGTACTGCGTTTATCACCGAAAAATTGTCTTTTTCTGGACGACTTTTAAAACAAAGATTTACAAAAAACATGTCAAAACGTTACTGGCTTTAGGCATTCCTAGTGGCGGTCAGTTTTTCTTTGAAGTATCTGCATTTGCAGGTGCTGCTATAATCGCTGGCTGGATAGGAGAGCATGAACTAGCAGCGCATACAGTCGCAATTCAATTGGCCGCCTTCACCTACATGTTCGCCAGTGGAATTAGCATTGCCGGTATGATTAAAACCGGAGAGGCTTGGGCTCAAAAAAAGTATCAGAAAACACTAGATATCGGAAGAAACACCCTCCTACTTGTGTCTGCGTTTATGGCAATATCCGCCGTGGTATTCGTATTGTTCCGTGTGCAGTTAGTCACTCTTTTTGCTCAAAACGAGGAAGTAATTCGAATCGCTTCCCAACTCATGATATTGGCAGCCTTTTTTCAATTTTTTGACGGCATCCAAGCAGTTAGTTTAGGACTTTTGCGGGGTATGGGCGACACCAAGGTTCCCTCATACATTACGCTTGTAGTATATTGGGTGATAGCCCTCCCATTGGCATACATATTGGGAATTCACACTTCTCTACACATGATCGGTGTGTGGATAGCTCTGACAGTTGCATTAGTGTTGGCTTCCATATTTTTGTATGCCCGATTTATAAATATCACCAAAAGACAAATACAACATTGAAGAGAACTTATTTATCCCTGATACTAATCCTATTAACCTCTTTCGGCTACAGTCAAATTCGTATAGAAGGTTATGTAACGCCGGCAATCGGATATCGACATTTAACATCAGGTCCTTTGGGTACCGATGATTTGATTGACTCTTTAAAAAATGCGGACAAACCACGACAAAACTGGAGTGGTGGTATCAAATTGCTCGTGGGGCTCGACAAATACACGTCGTTACAATTTGGCGTCAATTATAAGGGTATGAGTTTTACCAGGGTACGTGAAGATTACCAATTTCACGACACGGTGCATCCTAAAATCGGAAGAATCGAGGATTTGTCACAAGCGGTACTTTCTAAAGACGCCTATTTCTATCATAAGTACCGCTATATCTCAATACCAGTAATCTTTCAGAAGTCTTTTACCAAAACTGTATTTAACAATAAAATGCAGTTCTACTTTGCTGGTGGTTTGGATTTTGATTTTTTACTAAAAGACGATATGGCTGTATCAATGCCTGGCTGGTCGGTTGGTGGTGAAGATAGGCACGTTATTTCAAGTGATTATGAGTCTACAAAAGCCAATGTTGCTTTGAACCTTGGAGCTCGATTTGAGTACAAACTAGACGAGCATTCTATATTCTCAGTACAACCAGCTTTCAATTACCCATTATTATTAACGGCAAAAGACGAAAACGTTCAATTTAGGATGTACCAATTTGGAGTTGCTGTGGGTGTGAGTTATCTGCTGTAATTACCAGATAAGAAACAGCGGTCCTTTTGCCGATTTGTTGACATAACTGCCGTTTTCTGGCAATCGGTATCGAATCAGATAATAATACGTGCCTGGCTGGCTAACAACCCCTTCTACTCTTCCATCCCAACCTCTGCCTTCATCAAAGGATTCGAAAAGCTGTTGGCCGTATTCATTCCAAATCTGTAAACTTATAAATTGAAATAATCCCGCAGGATAAAACACCTCATTTAAGTTGTCAGAGTTCGGAGAAATCGCATTGGGTATAAAAATAGCACAAGCGGTAGGCAAAATGTCTACGTTAATGGAATCACTTATTACGCCGCACGGATGTGTGATTGTTGCTTTGTAAAAACCGGATGTTGTTATTGTCCTTCTAAATCCTTCAGTGTTACCATCACTCCAAACAATTGAACCGGCATCAGCTCTTATGTCGTACGACAAGAACTCACCACCACAAATTGAAGTGTCATTACCCAGTTCGAGGGTTGGCAACTGAAGACCTCGTATTTTAATCGTGTCTGAAAAATCACAATTACCGTCATCTCCAACAACCCAATATGTTCCGGGTTTGTTGACCTCCCTATTTTGTGCAGTAGAACCATCATCCCACCGATAATTTAAACCGGCAGAATCAACCATTAAATTGATTGTTGTATTTGCACATATAATAGCGTCTATTCCAATGCTGAATATAGGGTTCGCAAGAACTTCAGTGACTTGGGTAAAGGTATCTCTACAGCTTCCCACGGAAAATATATATCCAACGGTATAAATACCCGGAATGCCAGGCGTAAAAGTCGAGTCAGCGGCACTTACGTTTCCACCTTTAAACTCGCCTCCAGATAAATTTGGTCTTAGGTCTACCACTGGATCACCTTCACAGTAAGTGGCATTGAGCCCTGTAAAGTAATTATCCGGTGTTTCAACAATGGCAACAGAATCGATCACCCCTGCAGTACATCCGTTGTTATCGATAACCTGAACAATGATTTGATACGCCCCTGAAGCGGTATAGGAATGCGTAGCAGGATTTGCACTTGAGCTATCCCCATCTCCAAAATACCATTTCGTGCTAACAACATTTGCTCCAGTATGGCTAAAGGTAAATTCATTTTCACTGAGGCACAATATTGAATCGCTGATATTTACGTTGGATTCATCTATAACCTCCGGCAACACTACGTACGTCTTTTCAAAACTATCAT
>JBLING010000144.1:0-6871 GCA_047639155.1 bacterium | reverse complement strand
CATCGCCACAAACACGTTTCCATTGGTCATTCTATCGCTTGCTGACTGGCCATCTGCATAATCCTCGCACACATGTCTCCAGTCCTTTTCACTTGGATCATTGCCTGTTCTTCCATCCCAAACATAATTAAAACCATTCCTTGTTGGATTAATAGCATCCACAACTGAAATTTTGGTTCCACCGCCTGCATTGTTAAAAAACTGAATAAAATCTGCGTTTGGTCGTCCTTTTTTTATCCATCTTGGATCGTGTACTGCCCCTGGTATCTGTCGGCTATCGGTAGACCCATAGTTCGCGGGATTGCCCCATCTAAATAAAAAGTCACCACCCTTGCCTGAGTTTCCACCACTATGTTTCGCAGCTTCTACAGTGGTTGTACTATGATCGATAATGAAAAATTCACTAGCGAAACGAGACGTAAACACAATTTGGTCTAAATCCTCATTGTAGTCCAAACCGTTAACATGAAACCAATCACCACCTCTTCTGCTAACAGCTATTGCATTAATATCCATTAATTCTGGGTGGTCATTTACCACTCCGAAATTGTCTTTGTCTTTATCTGCATCTTGAATAAAATGATCCCAAATATGCCATTCCCAAACTATTTTGCCACCAGTTCCGTCTTGTTCTACTTCAATTATGTGTGTAGGCCAGCCCGCACCAGTTCCGGAGTATCCTGCTCCAGAAAGGTCACTTTCAGATTTCACTTCCCAAGCGGTCAACAACACGTTTCCATTAGGCATTAAGCAAAAATCATGATGTGCCACATGCGTATCGTCAGAATATATGAATTCCCATACCACATTGGCGTCTTTATCATATTCCTGAATAATTCCACCAACAGCAGCACCAGTCAACTTGTTACCAGAATATACGCCCCCTCGAACAAGATTTCCTTCGTCGGTGAGTGCGACTGCATAATTCCCGTTCATCTCACAAACCCAAGAATAAGCGATATTCCCATCCTTATCAATCATGTAGGTAGTTTTATTATTTTGAAGATTATACAAAGCATAACCATCAAAAGATTGGCTAATACCAGTTAGATTACAAAGGGTGATTAACGCTAATAATAGATAGCGTTTAGGATCTAAAATCAAATTCATTTACGATAATATTACTTCTTATTAGCTGGTTAGACATTGCAAAATGACGAATCATTCCACTTTATGGCAAAGAAAATTCGCCACATAAAAATTACATATTTGGCCTTAACCACTTAGCCATAACCTCTGTTGCCATCTGTTTTCTGTCTGCAAGCGCTTGGACCTGGTCTTCCCCAATAAGCCCGACAGCAAAGTATTTACTATTTGGGTTAGCAAAATAATATCCAGACACTGAAGCGGCAGGATACATCGCGAAACTTTCGGTTAATACTGCGCCTGTATTCTGCTCAACGTTGAGTAGGTCCCATAATTTTCCTTTTTCGGTATGATCAGGGCAAGCTGGGTATCCCGGAGCTGGCCGAATACCTTGGTATTTCTCTCGGATTAACATTTCGTTTTCCAATGCCTCTTCTGGCATATAACCCCATTCTTCAACCCGTATTTGTCGATGTAAATATTCAGCAAACGCTTCGACTAGGCGATCTGCCAAAATCTTAACAAGAATTGAATTGTAGTCATCATGGTCGGCTTCATACGACTTTGCCATTTCTTGAGCCCCGTGAATAGTCACAGCGAAACAACCCATATGGTCATCATATCCTGAAGGCGCAACGAAATCAGCCAAAGATAAATTTGGGATATTCGTCCCCATTTTCCTTTGCTGACGCAAAAATTCAAAAGGCACTTGGCTCTCTGAATCATTTTTTTGTATCATAACAGTTTCTCCGGTGGATTCTGCTTGAAATATTCCTGTAACCCCCTTGGCTTTAAACTTGTTGTCTTTTGCGATTAATTCAAGCATCTGCTTAGCGTCGACGAATAATTTTTTCGCCTCAACTCCTACCACTTCATCTTCCAGTATAGCTGGATAACGACCGGCCAGTTCCCATGCCCTGAAGAAAGGTGTCCAATCGATAAAAGGGACCAAGTCTGAGATATCGGGAGTCCATGTTTTAAGTCTATTGTGGTTTGGTTGGATAATAATTTCCTTATCCCAGTCAAGTTTTAGTTTATTCTCGACTGCTTGTTCATATTTTAAAATGCTTTTAAGTGCTTTCCTTTTCTCATGCTCTTCCGCTAATTTTATATATTCTGTTTTATACTTTTCAACAGTTTTAGGGGCTTCCTTTGACAATAACAATCCAACGACCGGTACGCTTCTTGAGGCATCTAAAACGTGGATGGCGGCATTTGAATAATTCGGTGCGATTTTCACCGCAGTATGAATACGTGATGTGGTAGCACCTCCAATAAGCAAAGGCGTTTTCAAACCGCGTCGCTCCATTTCTTCTGCGACATCAACCATTTCATCTAAACTTGGTGTAATCAACCCACTTAGGCCGATTACATCGACATCTCTATCTGCAGCTGTTTGCAATATTCTATCCATTGGAACCATTACGCCCAAATCAATAATTTCATAATTGTTACAAGCTAGCACGACACCAACAATGTTTTTACCTATATCATGAACGTCTCCCTTTACTGTAGCTAGCAATATTTTACCACGTGTACTTCCAGCTTCTTTCTCCTCCTCTAGATAGGGTAAAAGGTACGCGACAGACTTCTTCATAACCCGAGCACTCTTTACTACCTGAGGTAAAAACATTTTCCCTGAACCAAATAAGTCACCGACCACATTCATACCATCCATCAAAGGCCCTTCAATAACGCTTAAAGGTGAATCGAATCGTTGTCTTGCTTCCTCAGTATCTTCAACAATAAAATCAGTTATTCCTTTAACCAAGGCATGCGTCAAGCGTTTCAAAACATCCTCTTGCCTCCAAGATTCATCTTTGACAATTACCTTACCTTTTTGCTTCACGGTTTCGGCAAAATCAACCAATCTCTCTGTTGAGTCTGGGCGACGGTTGAACAATACGTCCTCAACCCTTTCCAGAAGTTCTGGAGCCACTTCGTCATACACTTCAATCATACCCGCATTAACAATCCCCATGTCCATACCCGCCTTTATAGCATGATATAAGAAAGCGGAATGCATTGCTTCACGAACTGCATTATTCCCTCGAAAAGAAAAAGAGATGTTACTCACTCCACCACTTACCAGTGCATAGGGTAGATTGTCTTTTATCCATTTCGTAGCGTTTATAAAATCTACTGCATAATTGTTATGCTCTTCTATTCCTGTTGCTATTGCTAAAATATTGGGATCGAATATGATATCCTCAGGAGGAAAACCAACTTCATTTACGAGCACATCGTAGCTCTTTTGGCAGATTTCAATTCTGCGTTCATAGGTATCAGCCTGGCCTTTTTCATCAAATGCCATTACTACTGCAGCGGCACCGAATCGTTTAATTATTGTGGCGCGTTTAATGAACTCTTCCTTACCATCTTTTAGACTTATGGAATTTACTATTCCCTTCCCTTGAATACATTTTAGGCCCGCCTCTAGTATTTCCCATTTCGAAGAATCTAGCATTACCGGAACTTTTGAAATATCTGGTTCGGCTGCAATTAAATGCAGGAATGTAACCATGGCTTCTTTGCCGTCCAGCATTCCATCATCCATATTAATATCAATGACTTGTGCGCCGTTCTCAACTTGTTGGCGCGCAACCGACAAAGCCTCATCATATTTATTATCCAATATGAGTCGTGCAAATTTTTTCGAACCAGTAACATTTGTTCGTTCGCCGACATTTAAAAAATTTATGGTTTTGCTTACGTTGAGTGGTTCTAATCCACTTAGGCGTAACATGATTTCCCGGTTCTTGCTCATAAGATTTACATATCAAGAAACCGCGGTGTGATTGGTATCTTTTCAGCCAACTGGCTGGTAGGAAGTAGCACCTTGTTTTCGTACAGGTTGCCAAGACTTCACAGGACCTATTCCCTCCGTCTTTCTTGATATCGCGAGCAAAAATAATGAATTACACACGATTGCAAATAAAAAGGCCCCGACAAAATTTGTCGGGGCCAATTATATTCAATTAGGGTTTATCGAATTAAGGTTACAGTACCACTAACTGGTTCACCTACTTCACCATTTTCAGCTCTGTTTTTCAACTTATAGTTGATTACATAGAAGTATGTTCCAGGAGGACACTTTGTTCCTTTGTTCATAATTGTACCATCCCAATTAATGATTGGTGCATTATCTACATGTGCTGTCTTAAAGACAAGTTCACCCCATCTGTTGTAGATGTCGATTTGGTACTCTTCATATCCTTCGATGTCAATAACAAACTCATTGTTCAACGCATCATCCACATCTGGAGTAAACACGTTGTACGGGATAAATTTGATGAAGAAATCGTTTTCAATTGTCTTACAGATTGTATCTGTACATCCAATATCATTGGTTGCGATTAAACAGATTGCGAATGTCCCTACTGTTTCACCCCAGTTGTAACAAACTTTCTCATCTAGTGTGTTTGTGTATTCAATAGTTGTATCGCGTGTCTCTGTTTCAATATGCCACTCGTACGTTACCGCACCTTGAGAAGTATTTGTAAAACAGAAATCTGGTTTGTCTACATCAATGATATCGAAGTCAGCAGTTGGCGTGATTACAGTTACATAACCCGTATCAACATCTTGACAACGCGGACCAAAGTCTCCAACTGGAAGATCATAATTCGGAATCAGCTCAACGGTATATGTACCCGTTGTTTTATAGCTGTGACTTACAACATTAACCGGGTCTTGTCGTGTAGCGGTATCGCCGTCACCGAATGACCATTGGTAATACTTATAAATCGTATCTGAATTACTTGTAAATACAACCTCTTGGTTTGGACATACAATCGTGTCAGAGATTTCCAAATTAGCTGGGGCCACAGGTCTTACTATTACCTTAATCTTTCTTGGAATTTTACCATCTTTAGTACTTGTATCAGGGAATACTCGGAAACATCTGTTTGCAGATCCTTCGATTGTATCTTCCATGTACATCAATAAGATGTATGTACCTGCTTCATTGTATTGGTGTGTGATGATTTTATTCAAGTCAGTTGTAGACGAAGTTGAATTCAAGGAATCACCCCATGCAACTACCCAACTCGGATTAAACATCGGATCGGCACTCGTATTGGCCAGATGGACGGAATCCCCGACACATATGACTATGGAGTCTTCTCCCCAGACACTTCCACCATCAAACTCGAATCGAGGTTGAGGACCTTGGATAAATATTTGTTTCTCAACAGAGTCAGTACATCCTAAGAGCGTAAAGACTTTCAGCTTAATTGTAAACCAGCCACTTGATGTAAAATCATGAGATGGATCTTTCAATACACTTCGAGTTGATCCGTCACCGAAATCCCACTCATACCACACTACGCTATCACAAGGCTCATAAACCCCATTTGGACAAGTATCTCTACCTCTACAAGGGTCAAATACAACAGATGAATCAAAGAAGTTAATGATACCATCACAAGGATCACCTGCAGATGCTTGGTTGGTTTCGAAATTCGCTAAAGCACCAGTTACGAAAGCTGTAACAAATGCGGTATCGGTACAACCAATTGAGTCACGACTTGCAATTGCAACTACGTACTCACCTGGTTCGTCATACTGATTGAAGAAAGTAATAGATCGGTTGAAATCATCAACACCGTCACCATAGTTCCAATCAATAGATTTAATTTCTAATTTGCCATTCGCATAACGTACTGGATCTTCCCAGAATTTACGTGGGTCAATAGGATAATCGTTCGGGAACGCATCATCTCCATATTGCCAGTAACGTATACTGTCATACAGTTCGTGAACATCATTTTTACAAACTGCTTGATTTAGTAATTCAAATCTGTTTAGGAAACCAACGTTCAATAATTTGGCACCACTCTTTTCACAACCAACTCTGTTGTTCAAGAAAATACCAGGAACCATTGGTCCGTTAGAATTAACCCAGAACGTATCCTTTTTAATAGGGTCACAGAAATTCAATCGAACTTCTGGATGACGATACGTAAATTTATATACATCTGGAATCACAGATCCTCTTTTGTAAATAGTATCCGTTGCTGTTAAATCGTAAGGTGCTACTAATGTATCATAACCTTGAATCGATGAATCTCTGAAGTGGAATACTTCTTCGATAATCTTAAACTCCGTCTTGGCATCGTTTGTATATTGGTATTTATACTGATCCTTAAAGAATACATTCTCATCAATACCTTTTTTACCAATAACAAAGTACTCACTAATACCAGTTGTATCGATACAACCTACTGTACCATCACCTAACATCAATGCGAAATCTTCATCTGGAATATCTCTAATGTCAAGGTTCAATTGCTTCAATATATCAATTAAGATTCTATCTGCTTGATACGTATTCACTTCATAATCCCACTCACGATAGATACGTGTTACTAGGGTATCCATAATCTCATCTCCGAACAATTCATCCAAACTGTGTCTTACAACATAGTTGTACAACCAATTGTCTGTTGAACTATTCCATGCAGTACCTTCATCATTTCGACCTTTTTGAGGGCCTTTGTATTCTTGGAAGTACTGGAATTGCTCATAGTAACCAGACAAACGATCTGGATAACCCCAGTTCCATCTCAATGCAGCAATACTATCCTGAATAGGATTTAACATTCTAAAGTAAGCTGTTCCACCAGCACAAAGTGCTAAAGGATTATTTTGAGGTAACAAGATGTCGAATTGAGCATCTAAGTATTGGTATCGGAACATATCACTGTACCAAGCTGTATCTGTACATTCTGGTGCAATTGGGTTTCCGTCTTTATCTGTTTGTGGAGGTCCGTTACCGATAACC
>JBLING010000143.1:0-6884 GCA_047639155.1 bacterium | reverse complement strand
CCAGGAATTCGCATTGCATCAGGTTCGTTAGGACAAGGATTGTCTGTTTCTGTGGGTATTGCGCAGTCTAAAAAACTAAACAACGATTCAAGTAACGTATACGTTTTGATGGGTGATGGCGAATTACAAGAAGGCCAGAACTGGGAAGCGATTATGTACGCCGGACACAACAAGATGGATAATGTAATTGCCACAGTGGATTTTAACAAAGCACAAATCGACGGCTCTACAACAGACATCATGGGTTTTCATGAGTTAAATTCAAAGTTTGGGGCTTTTGGATGGGATGTGATGGAAATGGATGGAAACGACGTAGAATCAGTAAACAAGGGTTTATTAGAAGCAAAAAAACGTGGTGGAAATGGCAAACCTGTAGTAATTATAATGAAAACAGAAATGGGCAACGGTGTTGACTTTATGATGGGCTCACATAAATGGCACGGAATCCCACCAAATGACGCGCAATTAGAATCGGCATTAAACCAAAATATTTCATCTATCGGCGATTATTAGTCGTTGTAGCACACTAATTGATGGTTATCTTAGGTTATAAGCAATATATGAGACATGTTATTTTAATGTGTTTTGCTGTGCTCCTAAGTCTGAAGGGGGTCAGTCAAACATCTCAGCCACAAACCAGAATTCTGTTTCTGTTCGACGCGTCGTTCAGTATGACGAATAAAATGGGACGTGATGATTCACGTATGAAGGTGGCGAAAAAGCTATTGGGCCGTATGGTCGATAGTTTGGAAAAAATCGACGGACTGGAAATCGCTTTACGTGTTTACGGTCATCAGTACACAACCAAAGATTACAACTGTACTGATACCAAACTCGAAGTTGGTTTTAAACCGAACAATCACGGAGAAATAAAGACAAGGTTAAACGAAATCAAGCCAAGCGGCACCACATTAATTGCCTATTCACTTGAACAAGCGGCTTACGACTTCCCTACTAATGGAAGTTCCCGCAACATCGTAATACTTATAACTGATGGAATCGAAGAGTGTAACGGTGATCCATGTGCCGTATCTCAAGCACTACAAAAACAAGGCGTTCTGTTAAAACCCTTCATCATTGGGGTTGGCTTAAACGCTGACTTTAGAAAACAATTTGATTGCGTTGGGAAATACTTTGAAGCGACTACTGAGCAAGAATTTGAACGTGTTTTAGACGTTGTTGTTTCACAAGCTTTAAGCAATACAACTGTAACGGTAAACCTTAACAACACAGCTGGCCTTCCTCTGGAGACCAACGTGAACATGTCTTTTTACGATGCGCATTCTGGAGTTTTTATTTCAAATTATGTGCATACCATTAATCGATTTGGCTTTCCCGATACCCTTTTCATTGACCCCATTCACGACTACGACATTATTGTACATACAATTCCACCATTGGTAAAAAAGAACGTGTCGATGCCGGCAGGAAAACACACAACCGTTGACTTTGATGCCCCACAAGGCAATTTAGAATTAAACATCGGTGGCGTTTCAGGCTATAAAAACCTACAAGCGTTAATCTACAAACCCGGTACGAAAGAAATCATCCACGTACAATCCTTCAACACAAAAGAACCGTATATCACTGGGAAATACGACATAGAAATATTGAGTTTGCCGCGGGTATTCAAAAATGATATTCCCATTGTACAGTCTAAAAAAACAAACTTGCGTATTCCACAACCGGGAAGTGTTAACCTAATCACCAAAACGAGATATTGGGGCGACATTTATCAAATAAAAGGGGATATACACGTATGGGTGTGTAACATAGATTTAGACGGAAACAGTCAAAATATTACCATGCAACCAGGCAACTATGCCATTGAATTGCGCGGAAAAACAGATGCAAATATTGAAAACTCAAAAGAAGAGTTATTCATCATAAGTTCAGGAAAAGTAACAAACATCAAAATCTAGTAATCAATGGTCAACACTGAAGTTTTAGAAAAAAAAGACACCCGGTCCGGATTTGGAGCAGGACTACTTGAATTGGGCAGAACCAACCCAGAGGTCGTTGCACTTTGCGCCGATTTAACGGGATCTTTAAAAATGGATGCTTTTGAAAAAGAGTTTCCTTCACGCTTCTTCCAGGCTGGTATTGCTGAAGCAAACATGATTGGTATGGCTGCAGGTTTTGCGACTGGTGGTAAGATTCCATTCACTGGAACATTTGCCAACTTTTCGACTGGACGAGTATATGACCAAATCAGACAATCCGTTGCTTATTCTGAAAAAAACGTAAAAATATGTGCGTCACACGCAGGTCTTACGTTGGGAGAAGATGGAGCTACACACCAAATATTAGAAGACCTTGGTTTAATGAAAATGTTGCCCAACATGGTGGTTATTAATCCTTGTGATTACAACCAAACCAAAGCTGCTACAATTGCCATAGCTGAGCACAACGGACCATGTTACCTCCGTTTTGGACGTCCGAAATGGCCTGTTTTTACAGACCCAAATCGAAAATTCGAAATTGGAAAAGCTTGGACTGTTCACGAAGGAACTGACATTACCATATTTGCAACTGGACATTTGGTCTGGAAAGCCATGGAGGCATTAAACGAGCTTGAGGCACAGGGCATTTCTGTTGAACTCATCAACATACATACGATTAAACCATTGGACGACGCAGCAATTCTTGCGTCAGTAGCCAAGACAGGTTGTGTGGTAACGGCGGAAGAACATCAAATGAACGGTGGTTTAGGCGATTCAGTTTGTCAATTGTTGGCACGAAACACACCAACACCTGTTGAGATGGTTGCAGTGAACGATCAATTTGGTGAAAGCGGCAAGCCTGAACAATTGTTAGACAAATATGGTTTAGGTACTGTGAACATCGTTGAAGCTGTTCATAAAGTGATTGCACGTAAAAATGGATAACAGAC
Organism: bacterium; assembly: GCA_047639155.1. Taxonomy (GTDB): domain Bacteria; phylum Bacteroidota; class Bacteroidia; order NS11-12g; family UBA9320; genus UBA987. The sequence continues at coordinate 3,991 of JBLING010000143.1, read as the reverse complement.
AAAGTCAAATTGAATCCCTTTGGGACAATAGAGAATTACTTAAAGAAGAATCAAGTAAAGAACTAATCCGCTCAGTTATCGCCGATTTAGACTCAGGCGCATTACGGTGTGCTTCTCCGTCTGCCGATGGTTGGCAGGTGAATGACTGGGTCAAAAAAGCCGTGATTCTATACTTCCCTATCCAAACGATGGAAGTAAGTCATGCAGGCCCAATGGAGTTTTATGACAAAATGGAACTTAAAAATAATTATAAAGAATTAGGTATTCGGGTTGTTCCGCATGCAGTGGCTCGATATGGAAGTTACATTGCTCCGGGCGTTGTACTTATGCCGAGTTACGTAAATATTGGTGCCTTTGTGGATTCTGGATCCATGATTGATACTTGGGCAACAGTTGGAAGCTGTGCTCAGATTGGTAAAAACGTCCACTTATCCGGTGGTGTTGGAATTGGCGGAGTACTAGAACCTGTACAAGCCGCTCCAGTAATTATAGAAGACAATTGTTTTATTGGATCACGTTCCATTATTGTGGAAGGCGTGCATATTGGATCAGAAGCTGTTGTTGGTGCAGGGGTTACTTTGACGATGTCGACCAAAATTATTGATGTGAGTGGTCCAGAACCAAAAGAATATAGTGGTTATGTGCCACCAAGATCGGTTGTTATTCCAGGCATGCGGACAAAGAAGTTTCCTGCGGGCGAGTATCAAGTTCCTGTGGCGTTGATCATAGGAGAGCGAAAAGCGAGTACGGATAAGAAAACCAGTTTAAACTCAGCTTTAAGAGAGTTTGATGTGGCGGTTTGATATTAGTTTTGAGTTTGAAGTAGAGAGTATAAAGATTGACTCAGGAGGGATTGAATTAGGACTGGTTGACTCAGGACGGATTGACTCAGGACATACTGAAAGTAAGGTTTTTAATTATCAGCAGAGTTAGTCAAACGTCAATTAGTCGTTCGTCATATATCAAATATGCAATTGAATGTAAACTGTTCATTGAAAAATTGCCATTCCCACACGTACGGAGTTTTATAACGTCGGTAGGAGAATTCACTCAGATAATTTTCTTTTTCTCCCTAACATTGCGGCATGCGAATTGGCTTCGATGCAAAAAGGTATTTTCACAATCACACTGGGCTAGGAAACTATTCTAGGACGCTGGTAAATGGACTTATGGACCAATATCCGGAACACGAGTACAGCCTATTTACGAACAAACCTCCAGATCGTTTCGATTTCCCAGCAGACGTTATCTCCAAAAGAAAAACAGCTTTGTTCTGGCGTCAATTTGGTATTTCAAAAGACATGAACCGACTAAAGTTGGATTTATACCATGGATTGAGCGCCGAATTACCATACACACGACCAAAAAAAACAAAAATGGTGGTGACCATTCATGATCTAATTTTCATGAAGTTTCCACAATATTACAAGGCCATCGACCGAAAGATTTACGCTCATAAAGTTGATAATGCGCTTCGGTCTGCGGATGCCATTATTGCAACAAGTGAACAGACAAAGGCTGATTTGCAAGCCATCATGCCCGACGATGATATTCCTATTGAAGTGATTTACCAAGATTGCGCTCCTCATTTCTACACTGAATTTGTGCCATTTGAGTTAGATAAAACAAGAATAAAATACAATCTTCCTCAAACGTTCATCTTGATGGTCAGCAAGTTCGAAAAACGAAAGAACCACATGAATGTCCTGGAAGCCGTCCGAACATTACCCATAGATGCCCTTCCAATTGTTATGGTTGGTAAAGTTGGAGATACCTTTGAAGAAGTCAAAGCATTTGTAACAAAACACAAACTTGAATCACAGGTAATGATTATTGAAGACGCGGCAACTCAGGATTTACCGAAGCTTTATAGATTGGCTGAGGCAAGTATTTTCCCTAGTTTTTACGAAGGATTTGGAATACCCGTTCTCGAAAGTTTGGTTTGTGAGACTCCAGTATTAACAAGTGCCAACACCTGTATGGAGGAAATTGCTGGTGATGCTGCTTTGTACTTTGACCCAAACGATCCAGAAAGCATTGCTTACTCAATTAAACAAGTGGAAGACAGAATGACTAAAGAAGGTCTTACGATCTATATACCGAAACGAATACACTTGTTTCGCCATGTCAACTCATTAATTCAACACAATTCTTTATATATGCGGTTATGCTCGAAGTAGGTAAGTATCATCATTTAACGGTGTTAAGGGATACCAGTGTCGGTATGTTCTTAGGGGATTTAAAAGGAAACGAAATCCTTCTACCGATTAAATACATTCCAAAAGGTTTGGCGATTGACGATAGTATTGAAGTCTTCGTTTATAAAGATTCCGAAGACCGGCCGATAGCAACTACACTAAAACCACTTGCTTTCCCTGGCGAATTTGCTGTATTAACCGTAAATGATGTTTCAAACGTTGGGGCATTTTTGGAAATGGGGTTGGAAAAAGAACTTCTTGTTCCGTATAAAGAACAAAATCAAAATCTTGTCCGCGGTAGACAAGTACTCGTTTATGTCTATTTAGATGAAGTAACCAATCGCTTAGTAGCATCTTGTAAGACCAACAAATTTGTAGAACGTAATGACATCGTTCTGGAAGAAAATGAAGAAGTTACTTTGCTTGTAGGTCCACGGACAGATATGGGAACAAACGTTATTATTAATAACACCTATGCCGGATTATTATATGACAATGAAGTGTTCGAGAAGTTACGCATGGGAGATTTAAAGACAGGGTATATTCACAAACTCCGGGAAGATGGAAAAATTGACGTGAGGCTTCAGCCTGCTGGATTTGAAAACATTGATGCATTTGAACAACAGCTTTTGGATGCCATAAAAGCAAATAATGGCAAGCTTCCTGTTGGAGATAAGTCTGCACCTGAGCGCATATATGAATTGGTTCAGATGAGTAAGAAGAATTTCAAAAAAGCTTCTGGCGGATTATACCGCAAACGTATCATAACGATTGAACCAAACGAATTAGAATTAGTAACCAAGTAGTACGCGGTATTGTTGCTTTTTATTAGATTGCAAAGTAAATGCAGATCAAACGTGTCGTAAGGTTTCTTTTTTGTCTTCTAAGCCCAATTACGGCCTCAATTACGCATGCTCAGACTGCCAAATCTCAAACAGTCTTTGCTGTTACGGCTGGCGTAAGCTTAGTTGGTGGAGGCATCGATTTGATTGTTGGTGTTGGTGGTGAGATTGATACCGACACGTCAAATAACTTTATTGAACTAAACAATTCAAAGGTTTCAGGTGGTCGTGCTCTAATTATAGGTTTTGATCACGGATTATCTGGCAGGTGGAGTATAGGTGGTTTCTTCTCTACACAACGACGACATGGTTCAACCGAGTTTAGTTTTCTAGATGCGGATGAAAACGTCCAGACAGAAACCGTAAAATTTGATCTTCGTCGGAATGCTTTTGGGTTTTCGCCCAAAATACATTTCGGAAAAACAGAACGTTTTGATTTATATTCTGGCGTGCGAATGGGTTTAATTATTTGGGCTGATAAAATCGAATCACAATCTGGTCAATTCAAAACTTTCGATGATTTGGTAAAATCTAGACCTTTTTTCGGCCTCACTCCTATCGGTGTTCGCTTCTATCCAAATGAATCCATTGGCTTAAGCTTCGAATTAAACTTTGGTGCTCCCAACATTCTTGGACTGGGTGCCGTTGTGAAAATTCAATAACCACATTACATTTTCTAGCGATGCATTCGGTTTTGAATTACATGTCAAAATTGAGACAGTCTAATGACCTGAATCTTACAACCTTTAACACCTAAGTGCGTTCTATATGTGACTTGCTGATAAAGCGGTCACAAAACAAGTTTAATAGTGGTAAATTAAATTTCAGTTTTAGTTTTTGGTTACGAAAGGGGAATCTTAGGGTTCCCTTTTTGTTTTGGTCAAGTCCGACTTTCAATTTGTATTCTTTCTAAATAAAAGCCACGTTAGAACTCGGGAAAACAATTGCTTT
>JBLING010000142.1:0-6965 GCA_047639155.1 bacterium | reverse complement strand
GGAATCCAGTCTCAACCTTTGCCTGCGCCATACGATTTTTTGAGCCTTGGCTCAAAAAATCGCTTCACATCGACGAACCAAAACACTACGCGATGCTAGACGAAGATGTTTCATTCCGGCCAAACTTAACTTACTTCCTACAGGTCAAATTAACCAATGCTAACGGTCAAATAACTGCAAAACCAATTAAAGGAAATGGTTCAGGAGATCTGGCCAATTTAGCCCATGTTAATGCATTTATGGAACTTCCAGCTAATCAAATTGAGTTTAGGAAGGGTGATGTTTATCAAATATGGCCATTCAACTAAAGTATACATTTTTCAAGTAATTTTACGTTACTTGTCTACATGAAAAACCTGCTTACCATTCTATTATGCTTCTTTTCAGTGCTGGTTTCTGCACAAATTCAAGTGACCGACTCGCTGATTGAGACATTTCTAAAAAAGGAAATTCAAAACATAAATATCAAGCTTTACAACGCCGCTCTAAATGGACAAATTAAGGCGTATACAAATGACTCCTTTACCTCAGTTTACGGTATTGCTGAGTTAGAGGAGCGATTTACGTACGAACAAGTAATACAAGTAGAAGATCGATTTGGAGACGTATTAGATACAACAATTATTGTTAAGCAACAACCCAGTGATTTGGAGGGTCTTACCCTAATTTATGGGCAAAATGTAAACTTAGGGCAGTATTCTTTCTTGGTTAAAGTGCGAGGAATTGGACCGATTATTACGGCTCGAGTAGGTGTAATTGAGCTTGGATACGTCAGTTTATTTATTGCTAAAATGGATGAGGTCAATCAGGTCTTAAACGCCTACGAACATTCCATATTGAAAGCATTGTTGGCACAGAACAGTTTGATTGGTGATTTCAGATTAGACGTTCAACGTCTCTATTGGATAAATCGACCAGCCGTCGCTTACGAATATGCTTTGCGTTCTGTTCAAAATACAGACTACCGTATTACAACCGACAGGCTAGAATACGTTAATAAAACTCCATTATTAAGTGAGTATAATCGTCATGTGACTTCTGTTGTAATGAGTCGAATCGCCTCGGATCAAGAACCAAAATACCCAGTTAAAGAGGTTCTTTTTAAAGATGTCGAATTAAGCAACCCTTATACCGACCCGAGTTGGGAACTCCGAAGTGACCTTATTACTGAGGTTGAGGATGAATATGGCGATTTAAAAGACACCGTTATCCAAATTGAATCAAATTTCTTCGAGAAATATGACTACGTCGTGTGGGAAAACGTGAATGATTACATCTTTGATTTTACCATTGAACAATATGGCTACTCTGATGACAATGGCCATATCTTTATGTCATTTAAGGTGGTCGAGTCACTATATGCAGAGCACGACCTCATAATTATGAAAGCCTTTCTGAAAGATTTGTTTACAGAATAGTTACAACATGTTTAATACGAATGAGGCCAACCAAACATTCAAACTTTTACATTCAGCATTTTACATTTTACATTTCTACGAAGTTCCCCCGTTCCTCACTTCTCTTCCTCCGTTTGTAAAAACTTGGTAGCCCAACCACTTACCAAGAGCCATCTTTACGTATAGATTCTAAAACGACATCATTATGAAAGCTGGATTCAACAAAAACCGTTACAGAAACTTCTTTATTGGCATAACAATTTCTTGTGCTTTAACCTTGTTTGCCTTTAACTACAAAACAGAATATAACATTGGCGATATTGTAGAAATAACTCCCGATGAAAACATTTATGGCGTTCAAGTCATAAGTGTAAGTTTCCCTCCTCCTGAAATTCCCAAAGAAAAAAAGCGACGGGTAAAACCTGAGCCGTTTACTATAGATGCTAAAATCAAAATAGTCCAACACGAAATCTTAAAACCCACACCAATTGCAGTTGCAGTTCCAATTGCCGTACCTGTTTCAACACCAACTCTTGCTCCAAGTGCTCCTACTACAGATGTAAAAGATTGGGTAGAAGTTAAACCATCATTTCCAGGCGGACCTGATGCACTAAATAGGTTCTTAAGAAAAAACCTCAAATATCCTGATGATTGCGAAGAATTAGAACGAGAAGGAACCGTAAGGGTCATGTTTATCGTGGACGAAGAAGGTAGAATTACAGAGATTAAAGTCTTAGATAATGAATTGTTACCAAGCGCTGGGAACGAATCCCATAGAGTTATCGGAATGATGCCACAATGGACACCAGGCATGATTGGCGGGAAGGCGGTGAAAACGTATTTCATCCAACCGATTCGATTCAGATTGTATTAAATGTTTAATGTTGATTTATACTTAAGAAGGAATGCCCTACGGGGCATTTTCCCCGTTTGTAAAGGGGAATTTGCCGTTGGTTAATTAAAAACAAATAAGCGCCCCCCCCAGGTTATCTTTACAAAAGAATTTTTATGGTACACTTTATTTTAAAATATCTAACGGTTATCGGGGTTGTGCTCCTAGGCTTTCAGCAAAGTGCTTTTGCGGATGAAAAAGATAAAGACAAGGAGAAAGATAAAACGACTGTTACCAAAACCGACAGCATCATAATTAAAGTGGATCTAGACATACTTGCAGACGACACCCTTGTGTTTGATGATTATGACGAAGATGATAACGATAATAAGGGAGACAACAGCATCGTTGCGTTCAATCCTGGTAAAACTAAGATTTGTATAATCCCATTACAAAATACAGAACCTGTAGCTATCTGTTGTTGCGGTCCTACCTATCGGAGCAATAGCGAATCAGATACCAGCCAAAGTCCGATATCGGAAGAACCTATCTCTATACAGGCAATCAAATCAAAAATTTACCCAAACCCAGCGACCAAAGACCAAACCATTTGGATAACCCATAATCTACCTGACAAAGTCACAATTACTGTTTATTCAATGTCTGGTCAAGTAATTAGGACGTTAACGGCATCAGACCAAAAAGTTAATTTACATGGTTTATCCTCAGGAATGTACTTGGTCGGTATTGCAGGAAATGGTTTGTCTGAATCCAAAAGATTGCTGGTACAGTAACGGTATTAATCCGCACTAGTCACCAAACCAAACTTTCCATTTCTCACTCCTTTTAAAGACAAGTGTTGAGTTTTACTCAATCGTTTGGTACAGTGAGATGATTTACTGAAATTGCATTTTTATGCCCAATGAAAACCCAAATATCGCCAACAGCTTACTGAACTCTTTTAAGGCGTTTGTCGGTTCTCATTTTTTACTTAATGTCATCAATGCAATTCAGTCTGACGTTATTCTTAAAGAAAACAAATCTGCTTTTGACACCATCCAGCGATTCAATAGAGTGTATAAACTTGCATTGAGATTAAGCAATGATCAATTCGCATCAATCGAAGACGAAGTTGCATTCGTCCAGGTGTATGCAGCATTAGAACAAATGCGGTTCCCTCAAAATAAGTTCCCCCAAATAAATATTGCTAGCATAGATGATGAAACAACTGTTCCCTCTTTTATTTTCCAATCACTTATTGAGAACGCATGGCTTTTGCATCTTGAATCCAACAAAAAACCGTTCAAAATTGCAATGTCATCTCAAGACAATACAACCAACTTAACTATTGATTTAGTAAGTAGTTTTACTGTTCACTCTAAAGTCCAACTTAAAGTCAAATTAGCACTTGATCGGCTTACTTTACTTCAAAACGAAGGTTTGATCACATACGACTTAGTTTGGAACCAAAAATCATTTCTAAACCTAACACTAAAAACCCATAAATAAACCGCTTATGCTCACTGCCATTATTATCGACGACGAACAAAAAAGCCGAGAAGGCTTAGAAGCAATGTTACACAACATACTTGAAGGCGTATCTGTTGTTGCAACGGCAGAGTCCGTAACTGCAGGTGTAAAAGCTATCGCCAAAAACAATCCCGACATCGTATTTCTTGACATAGAAATGCCACGAAGAGATGGTTTTGAATTGTTTGATGCTTTTGATACTATTGATTTTGAGGTTGTTTTCATTACAGCTCACGAACAATACGCATCGAAAGCCTTTAGGACAACTGCCATAGATTATTTAATCAAACCCATTGATATTGATCTTTTGAAAGAAGCGGTTGAACGAGCCCACAAAAAACGAAATAAGGACAAAGTCAACAAGAATTTTGAAGTTTTCGTAAACAATATGAAAACGAACAAAAGCAATCAGCAAATTGCTATTTCTAGCTCAGATGGTTTACTTTTTATAAAAATAGACAACATTATTTACTTACGTGGTGATGGTGCTTACACCTATTTCTTTCTTAAAACAGGAGAACGTATCACAACCTCCAAAAACCTTAAAGAATACGAAGACCTATTATCGGAATACGATTTCTTTAGGGTGCACAAATCCTCGCTTATACACTTACACGAAATGAAAAAATATGTGCGAGGAGAAGGTGGTTATGTGGTCATGTCCAACGGAGACTCAGTAGATGTATCGAAAAGGCGAAAAGAGAACTTCTTAGCAGCGCTGAGCAAGCTTTAACCTATGCGAAACCTCTTAACTCTGTGTCTGTTATTATTATTGGGATTGACATCGCATGCCCAAAAAGACATCATTCATTTTGAGAATATTGGCAGAGTTGATGGGTTAGCACAAAGCACCATTACTGGAATCTTACAGGGTCAAGATGGTTTTATGTGGTTTGCTACAGCAGAAGGACTGCATCGGTATGATGGGTATAATCTTAAGATATTCAAACACGAAATCACAGATTCAACCTCGTTAGCATCCAACCATATAACTTCAATTTATGAAGACCAATCTGGCTTTATTTGGGTTGGGACTTTCGCTGGCCAGCTTGACCGATTCGACAAAAGAACAAATCAATTTAAACACTATAGTTTTATCGACCGTGACAGTAATGCCAATCAATATCAAATCAATTGTATTGCAGAAGATGAAGACAAAAATGTATTGGTTGGTACAGACGGAGGCGGATTAACAATCTACGACAGACAGAAAAACGCATGGCAAAATTTTACAGAGAAGAATAGTATTTTAACGAGTAATTATGTCAAATCATTCTCTAAAGAGGCCAACGATCTTGGCATTTGGATTGGCACCCTTCAAGGTATCGTCTTGTTTTCTCAGCAAAAATTTAAAACGTTTGGATCTTTAGAGGCTTTCTCAAATCAGTCGGTCAATGACATTTTGCATCATGGCACCAAACTCTATGTGGTAACAAACGGTCAAGGGTTACAAATTTGGGATACAAAAACCGATGAAGTGGTGCCCATACCTTCTCCTAGAATTCGAGGCGCCAACTTTACAACCTTTGTAATGCATGATGGTCAAGGGAGCTTGTGGATAGGCACCGACGGAGCTGGGTTACTAAAATTTACGGGAGATCGCTATGTTACGTACCATCACAATCCATATAACTATCAAAGCATAATTGGAGACGAAATAAATGTCGGATACCAAGACAGCGAAGGCGCGCTGTGGTTCGGTGGGCGGGTTGGTGTGAGCAAATTTGACCCAAGCCTTAAAATGTTCAATCTTTTTAATCAGTTTTTAAAAGATGGCAAGCCAACCAACAATAACCTCTATGCGATTTATGAAACAAGAGACAGCACAATTTGGATTGGAACATTGGGTGGTGGGATAGCAGCATTCGACCCAAAAACTGAAAACATTGATATAATACCTCTTGTAAAAGACGGTGCTATTGAAACGCGATCAATCCGTTCGTTTTATGAAGATAGAAACAACACTTTATGGATAGGCACGCGAAAAGAAGGCCTGTTTTCTTACGACCGAGAGACTAAAAAATTCACCCATTATCCTCCTCAAAAACCTGAAATAAACGTAAACACGATTAGCCACATTATGGAGGATAGTGATGGCACGCTTTGGTTAGGAACTAGGTGGGGTTTGGCAAGTTTTGACCGTGATAGTTTAAAATATACGGTGTATCAAACTGGCTATTTGACCAACAATCAGATATATCAAATTGCAGAGGATGTAAGTCGCAATGAATTGCTCTTAGTAACTTTTCGCTCAGGATTGCACATTTTCAATAAGCAAAACAAACAATCTGAATTGGTGTTTCAACACGACAAAAACGACTCAACAAGTCCATCATCAAATTCAATAATGTGTATTGAGCAGATGAATGCCGATTCGTTTCTACTTGGAACATACAGTGGCGGACTAAATATTTTTGATAGAAAGCACCTCGAATTCTCCTCTATCACTACCAAAGATGGATTGCCTAATGATGTAATTTATGGGATTCTAAAGGGCGATGACAGCACCTATTGGTTAAGTTCGAATAACGGACTCATCGAGTACAATTGGAAGCAAACTACCTTTAAATCATTTAACCTTAGTCATTACTTACAGGATTTAGAATTTAACGAAGGGGCTTATTGGAAAGCACGAGACAACACTTTGTACTTTGGAGGGCAAAAAGGATTTAACTATTTTAAGACCAAAGATCTAACACGCAACTTAAGTCCCCCTAGGGTCGTATTTACGTCATTCAAAATTGCTGATAAAGAAGTCGACTTACATGTCGATATTAATTATCAAAATGAAATTAAAATAGATTACGACGAGAACTTAATCAGTTTTGGCTTTAGTGCACTATCGTACAGCAATGCGAAGGAAAATCGGTACCAATATATGTTGGAAGGTTTTGACAATGATTGGATTGACGCTGGTTTACGAAGAGAAGCATTTTATACGCATTTAGCGCCTGGAGCATATACTTTTCGCGTCCGTGCGGCTAATCACTTAGGCACTTGGAGCGTAGGGAACAAACTCGTCAAAATTACCGTTGCACCCCCGTATTGGCAAACATGGTGGTTTAGGTCGATACTCGCCCTTTTACTTTTAGGCGTAATTGGACTACTTATCTGGTTGCGAACACGGAGTATAAAAGCATCATATAACCATAAACTTGTGGATCTAGAGTTAAAAGCGTTACGAAGTCAGATGAATCCGCACTTCA